>QHXH01000096.1 GCA_003222855.1 Acidobacteriota bacterium | reverse complement strand
ATCTCCCGTGCGCTCGATGACATAACCGGTGGGAATCTTGTCGATGTCGTAAGATTCCGAGCTGATGAATCCGGTATTCGGATCGACGGCGATCCCCCGCTCGCCATCATGCGGGCTCGCAACGACCTTCAGCAGTTCGCCTGTCCCCTCAAAGTCAACGTCATATCCATAAGACATCTTCTTGAGCGTGTCGGGCGAGGGATTGGGTTGGTCTGTGCCAAACACCGACCAGATGGAAGGGTCTTCCGAGCCAAGCCGCCACACCGCAAATCCCGCCGGATGATAACCACTGGCGGCCCGCATTTGATTGAATGCCGTAACCGCGTCGAGAAACCAGACGATGTGATGCGACTCGTCTTCTTCGTCGTACTCGTAATGCGGGTTTCCGGTTGCGGGGTCAAATTCGATCTTGGCGTCAGAGTCGCGCGCTTGAATCAACGCTTGTTGGAAGCTGACTTCGTTAGCGGTTTGTCCTTCAGTCCAGTCATAACCGTAACTTCCCAGTGCGATAATCGTCTTTGAAGGATCGAGCGCGGCCATTCGGTTTGCAAGTAACCCTTCGTACCAGTTTTGCGCCGCGATAGAACCGCTATCTTTGCTGGCGTAGTGCTGGTCGTAAGCCATCAGGACCAGATAGTCCACTGCCGCAGCATAGTCTTTGTACTTCCATTCATCGGCATCAAACGGCACCGACTGCACAACTAGCCAGCCGTGTGGCTTGAATGCGTCATGCAGCTCCTGCATGAACGTCAAAAGATTTGCCTGCGCCTCAGCCGGAGGCTCTTCGAAGTCTATGCAGATGCCGGCGAACTTGTTCCGTTCGACGTAGCTGCTCAACGCGTTGATTAGATTCTGTCGCGATGTCTCGTCGCCTACGGCGCGAGCGAGCAGATCCGCCGACCATTTTTCATCGTTAAGGTTTTGCAGCATTGGGATGATCGACATCTGGGGCCGGCGTTGGCGCACAAGGTTCAAAGCCTTCAACGCTTGACCATGTTCCATCTCCGAGGTGTCGGAGCCGGTTATGTCGTCCGCTATCGGGCTTTCGCCGGGCTTGGCCGGAACCAGATGCGCCCATTGCGGCATCACCCAATCGAGGCTGTTCAGGTTTCGTTCGAGCGAGGAGTAACTGGACTCGTCCCAATCGATATAGAAACCGATGGTCAACTGCTTCGCGCCAAAGCTCGCCGGCAGCGGGGTGTTCGTTGGCGGCGGAGCCACGGGTAGCAACTCTGCGTGGCGTCCAGGCACCACTTTTGTTTTTGCTAACTCCTTCTGCAGGTCTGCCTGCGCCTTCTTGGCTTTTGCGTCGCGCGCGTTCGGCAGCACAGCTCGCGGCTGCGGCTTAAGGCTCTGCAGCGGCCGCAAACTCAATGGCGGCAGAAACGGCTTTGCCAGCACGCTGGCGATGAAGATTGCCGTGATGACGGTCGCCAACACGCCCAGCGCCAAATACGTTCGTCGCACGTGCCGCCAACGGCGGCCGCGCGGATCGTAAAAGACAGGAGAACCTGGCGGAACTTTTTGAGGCACTTATTAAATTTTCCAGCAACCGAAAGATTGTTTGTTGCAGATACCGTTTGATGTCTATAAACGCGCGCGGGTTGATAGTCAAGGAACCGCAGCGGCGGGGCAGTAGACCTCCCTTACGGTCGGGCTACTACCCTGCTTCGTAACGGCACAAGAAAGCCGCTCGCGATCGCTCGCAAAGCGGCTTTCCGGTGAACTGTTGGGATTGACCCGCGGCTGTGACCTTCGGAAAGAAGGTGTCACAGTGACTTCTCAGGAAGACAATCCAAACAACAGATTATCAAACTGAGTTTAGGTCTCAGCCACCTCACTGTGTTTAGAACTCATATACGTTTCGATCACCTCCTTTCCAGTGTTGAGCCAATAATAAAAAAGAACTGCGACGCCGTCAATCACTTTTTCTGTGTCAGAAGCCCGACCGTTAGGGAGGGCAAGTCTGATAGTGGCTAACTTATGTCAGCGAAACGGCTCATCGCCTTGACCGTTGATGACGTAATCAACGGCTCGTTCCAGTTCTTCTTCAGTCCAAAGATATGGAGTGCTTGTGTCGCGCCCAGGGCTTAATGCTTTAGCTGACTGTCGGTGCAGTAGCCCGACCGTGAGGGAGGGCGTATTAGTTCGCCCGTCGGTTCCCGTCAGGAAGAAGGTGGCATTCTAAAAGCAGACCAAAGTCGGTCTTCGGAACGTTCCAACAATGAGATTCTTTCCGCGTCAGCCATCGCTTTGCTGGTTTGATACTTGAGCCGTAAAGAGGCTTGCTGATCTCGATTCTTTTTCAATTTGTCGACGAGCTCATCTGCATCGTCACGCGTGTACGTGAAAGCAACGGGAGAGTAATCAACGGAAATATCACCCTCGAGGTTTGTGCGGTTATTTTCCAGCATTTCGTTGACAGTTCTCACGCTGAAGGCACGTTGCCGAACGCTGTACTCAATGGCCCATAGTTTGTCAAACTCTTCAAGACGTAGCCTTCGCCGCTTAAATNNATTCTAACATCAGTCAAACGACGCCCCTGACATCCTGAAGTTTTATTTTCGAAGCCCATCGCGCCCTCCCTCACGGTCGGGCTACTGCCCGATTGACCGCGACAACTATAGTTGCCCTCCCTAACGGTCGGGCTTCTGACACACGAGTTTTCCCGACGCATACACTCTCCATGGATGTTCGATGCCAAAAAAGTACGCCAGCTCGCGATAGTCCGAAGGCTCATGGATCACAAAATCAGCGCGCTTCCCTTTTTCAAGCGAGCCAATCTGGTCGCCACGCGCCAAAGAATAAGCAGCGTTGATGGTCGCCGCAATGATCGCTTCGGCCGGCGTCATCTTCATCTGGGTGCAAGCCAGCGAAAGAATCATCGGCATCGATGGCGTCGGCGAAGAACCTGGATTGAAATCAGTAGCCAGCACTACCGCAAGTCCAGCCTCGATCATTTCACGCGCTGCCGGATAATCGTTCGAACCAAGCGCGTACACCGATCCCGGGAGCAGCACCGGCTGCACTTTTGCAGCTTTTAAAGCCGCGATTCCAGTCACGTCTGTATGTTCGAGATGATCCGCCGTCGCTGCATTTAGTTCCGCAGCGAGCTTCGCGCCGCCCGACAGCGAAAGTTGATCGGCATGCACTCGCAAACCCAGACCATGACAACGCGCCGCCGACAAAATCTCCCACGATTCATCGTTAGTGAACACATCCTGTTCGCAAAATACGTCGCAGTACTCGGCCAGTTGTTCCTGAGCAACCCGCGGCAGCATTTCGTTGACAACTAAACTTACGTACGTTTGCCGCCGCGATCTGTATTCGGAAGGAACGTCGTGGGCCCCCAGAAACGTGGGCACATAATGCAATGGGGTTTCTTCGTTCAGTTGCTTAATCGCACGCAGGATCTTGAGCTCATCTTCGAGGGTCAAGCCGTAGCCCGACTTTGCTTCGATCGTCGTCGTTCCACTGCGGAGAAACCACTCAGCGTATCGCTTTCCGGATTTCACCAAATCAGCCAACGATGCATTGCGCGTCGTTCGCACGGTCGATCTAATGCCGCCGCCCCGCGCGGCAATCTCGCGATAAGTCGCGCCGCTGGCCCGCTGTTCGAATTCATTGGCGCGAATCCCGGCAAAGACCGGATGAGTATGCGCATCGACAAAACCCGGCATGACGACGCGTCGCCCGGCATCGATCACCTCACAATCGTTGTTGATTAAGCTCTCGATTTCGCGGCGTCTGCCGGCCGCTTCAATTGTGTCGCCGCGCACGAGCATTGCGCCGTCTTCAATGATCGCCAGCTGGCGCAGATCGCCGCCTGTGCGCGGACGATGCGCCCCGGCGAGGGTCACTAACTGCGAACAATTGACGACTGCGAAGGTTTCAGACACGGACTTTTCGCCGCGCGCGCCATGAAAGCAACGCGTAAATGATCGTGGAGAATATGATGAGGTCGAACAGAGCGGCCGCCGCCACCGCGAGAATAGTCGGACCACCAAAAGTGTCGCCGGGAGCGCGCGTAAAGATGCGCTGCGTAATCCAAAGTGGCCAGGCGTCGAAGTAATAGAATGCAGCGATTACCCAACCCGGTGGATGACTCGGGCGATAGAGCAGACTGACGAGCATCAATGCCACGCCATCCCCGACCACGATCAGAAAGCCGAGAGGAATTGATACGAGCAATCGCTTCCAGCTCATTATCGCTAATCCTTCGCCAGGTTGAAGCCCTGTCTTTCAGCGCCGCTAAGCTTCTCGGTACAAGGCAGCCCCAACCATCGTGGCGATGATGTATTCAACCAGCCCCCAAACTAACACGAGCAGCATTGTGTTTGTCGGAATTCCGAACAACAAACCATTTATCACGCCCGTGTAAAGGTAGATCCCGAACCATGCGAATAAGGCGGCCATGATCGCCGTCTTGGGACCGGCACCAAACCGGGGTCTGATTGCCGCATAACCAAGAACAATGACAACACCGAGAACAACAGTAAGTCCTACCGCAATGGGTACAAAGCTTCCGGCGGGCTCCTTAAAATTGTGGGCCGTGAAAAAGGTCTTCATCTGCGCGCCCAAAACTTTTTCGTTCAGCACGAACTCGCCGACACTTAGAATTATGCCGGCAATGATACCGCCAAGCAGAACACGTCCAACGTTTATCTTGCCCATGTCTCTCTCCTTCGTGGGTTGGTTCTGAAACCAAGAGCGAGCAAATGCTTATCACAGGATTCCGGCGAACGCTACATTACCGCGCTCGGATAGTTCTGAATTCACCGGCGTTAGAGTACCAACTTTAGTTGGGCATGGAGTCAGTACCGGGGAGCGGTAGCGACCGGGTAATAATTTCGGCAATCTCGATCTTGCAATACGCTGCGACCCGGTCACTACCGCTCCCGGTACTGACCTCATTCCCTAAAGTCGGTGTTCTAACGCCGCAAGTGAAGCTATGACACTCCTCTCGCTCGCTTTTTATCGATTACATAGATCGTCATTCCGATCGCGTTGGCAATAACCACGACCGCGATGATCTTGGCCGCAAACAGCAACCGGCTTTCGACGTCGATGATGGGAAAGACCGTGAAGAATGCTCCAATTAAGGACATGAGAAATCCTAATATCGCAGCTATTTTCAGCCACAGTGGTGCGGTGGCCCCGAAGCGCTTCATCGCCACAATCGGGATCGCGAACAGCACCATGTAGATCAAGGCATAGAAAATGTTCGCGGCGTTGTCCTGAAACTGGAACGCCTCCGCCTCTTTAACGCCAATTAGCGGCGCGAGGCTAAATACCAGCGTCGCCGCACCGACGAATAGAATCGAATTCACCGGCGTGCGATACCGCTTGTGCAACTTTGCAAACCACGCTGGCAGCAAGTTGTCCCAACCGGCGACCATTGGCAGTCGGGTGTTGCCGGCAAAATAAATACTCATCAAGGCGATTTGCCGCGCCGCGACTCCGAAGATAGTGATCGAGATCAGCATCGATACCCACCCGAACGATCCGAAGCCCAGGCCGAGGACTTGCGGAATGGGAGCGATCAAGTCGACTTTATCTGGCGTCACAAACGCCAGCACTGATGCGGTGCCAAGAATGAACATGAGCGCGATGATCGGCGCCGAGATCCAAACCGAACGGCTGATGTTGCGCGCGGGCGTGCGGCATTCGCCGGCGAGGATCGCGATGTACTCAAAACCAGAAAGCGCGCCGACCGCAAGCTTGCTGCACACATTCAGGTTGTGAAGGTCGAATTTGATCTCTCGGAAACTGAACAAGAACGGATGGTAATTCGCCAAACTGCCGCGGCTGGCGGTGATGAACGGCATCAGGATCAAGGTCGCGACGGTGATGATCAGCATGGCGCCGCCAAAGTTCTGGACCCACTTTCCCAAAGCGAGACCCCGGCGCGAAGCCGCAACCACTAAGGTTATTAACGACACACAGACCAAGGTCGTCATCCACTTATTCTCGTGCATCCAGTTCGCGCGTGGGCCAATCGCGTAGGCAATATTCTTCTTTATGATTAAACCAATACCTGACATCACCAGGATGCCGAAGATCCAAAAATTCCACGCGACCATGAAAGCGAGAACATCGCCGAAGGCGACCTTGGCCCACTGATACAAACCACCTTCCAGGGGCGCCAGACGATTTAGATAAATGACGACCGCCGCCAGTGGGAGATAGAAAGTCACGATGGCGATGAGCCAGAAGGCCATCTGGGAGCGGCCCAGAGTGGCTGCGAACCCCACCCATACGGTGCCGAAAACGAAGACGACTTGAGTCAGGACGAGATCAAACAGACCCAGTTCTTTCTTAAGCGAGGCGCTGCGCGACTGGACTTCGCGCTCGACGGTGGCGAGATTGGTTTCCGTTGAATCTATCATCGATAGGAACTGAGCGATCCGATGATCGTGTCAGAAGCCCGACCGTCAGGGAGGGCACATAAGGCGACAGAGCCCTTCACGCGCGGACTTCTGACACGCTCAACTTGCTGAAGAACTATGATCGTGAACTATTCGCCAGCCAGCCTTCCGTTTCCGAAATAGCAACGTGAATGTTCCGTGCGGCTCATC
>QHXH01000095.1 GCA_003222855.1 Acidobacteriota bacterium | reverse complement strand
TTTCCAGACAACCAGCGATTACCCAACCCGCCAGCACCACGGCCACAAACAAGATCACCCACAGGAAACGAGCAAACACATCAATCCACCTGAAGCAATCATAGAAAATTGCGGATTAAGGTTTGATTAAACGAGTCGTGAACTGGGGAGCCGAACAGAAAATGTGCTCCCTCGTTCGGATGACTCGTCCAAGGTAACTCGTCCGCCATGCAAGTTCGCAATCCATTGTGAAATTGACAGTCCCAAACCGGCGCCGCTTCCTTCAGAGTCGGCATTCCGTTGGCGAACCTTATCCTCCCGGTAAAAGCGCTCGAATATATGTGGCTGGGCTTCGGCGGCGATGCCGCGGCCCGTATCGCTGATTGTGAATATGCATTCGGATTGATCTTGAGAAAGAGCTGCCCTGACGGTGCCGCCTGAACCCGTATATTTGATCGCATTGTCGAGGAGGTTCATGAACAAGCGGCGCAGAAGCTCGGCGTCGCCTTTGACCACTGTCTCCGTTGCCGGGGGTGTGAAAGAAAGCGCTACGCCGCGCTTCTCAGCAAGATGTTTGAGTGCCCGAACGCATTCTTCGATCAGCGGTCCGAGCGAACAGTCGGTTTGTTTGATTGGATATTGTCCTGAGTCAGCTCGCGCCAAGCTAAGTAAGTCAGCAACAATCCTCGACATCCTGTTGCCTTCGTTATAAACCGCATTCAGGCACTGTCGATACTCCTCCTCGTTTCGATGCGGACGGGACAAAGCAACTTCGGCCTCGCCGAGTACACTTGATAATGGCGTTCGCAGCTCATGTGAGGCATCAGCCATAAATCGGCGTTGTTGCTCAAACGATAAGTCTAAACGTGATAAGAGATCATTGATGATAATCGCAAGTCTGCCCACCTCGTCCTTTTCACTCTTCACCGGAAGCCGTTCCTGCAGGATGTTGGCGGAAATTCGAGCAGCCCGATCTCCCATCTCAGCCACCGGAGCCAGGCTTCTTTTGGCCAGCAGGAACCCGCCCAGACTGGCGAGGACGAGCGCGATGGGAATTGCTATTCCAAAAGCGGTCCGCACCTGTTCGAGAGTTTCCTTTTCTTCAAACAGAGATTTTGCGGTGACCACCACGAAATTTCCCGAGGCGCTTTGCACTACTACCCCGCAAAACCGGATGCCGTGACCCGCGGATAAGGTCGAGCAGCCTCGTCCCGCGTTGGATGTGAGACCAGGAAGGTTGGAAAATGCTTCCGGTCTTGGCCAGGCTTTCGGACTCCGTTCTGGCTCGCGCGGCCCGGAGGACGCAACCACCTGATGACTGTCATCGAACACAACTACCTCGCGATCTCTAAACCGAAAGTCATCGACAACCTCGCGTACGGTTTGAGTTCCCCGCTCAGTCCCCTCACCCAGTTCTGATTTCAGGCTGGCAACGACTAGCTCAGACGAATCCATTAAAGTATCGTCAGTCTTTTGAGCGCTGGCTCTGACAAGATAGATGTAGGTGGCAGCGGCAAATGCGACCAGGACGAGCGCAAGAATACCCGTGTACCACAGCGTCAGCTTGGAGCGCATTGACTGCAAGGCCGTTCTTATTCTTCGAACCATGTCGATTCGCTATTCTGTGTCAGCGCCGGGAGCGCTTATTGAAAGGATGTAGCCTGCGCCCCTGCGTGTATGAATCAACGGCTGTTCCGATTCGCGATCGATCTTTTGTCTGAGGTGATTAATGTGCACGTCGATGACGTTTGAGTAAGAGTCATACCGCTCGTTCCAGACGTGTTCTATTAGTCAGAGCGACTAACAACTCGATCTGCGTTGCGCGCAAGATATTCGATTAGTGCATATTCTCTTGCGGTCAACGCCAGCAGCCGACCACCTCGATTGACCGTCTGCGCTGAAGTATCGATTCGGAGATCGCCGATCTTGATCACGGTTGGTTTCAGGGCTGGCCCTCTGCGCATTAGCGCTCGCAGTCTTGCTAGCAACTCCGACACCTGAAAGGGCTTGGTCAGATAGTCGTCGGCGCCCACATCCAAACCCAGAACCCGGTCTCGCACATCGTCTCGTGCCGTCAGCATGATCACCGGCACCTTCGAGCCCCAGTTCCGGAGTTCCCGACAGACTTCCAGACCGTCCCGGCCCGGAATCATAATGTCCAGAATAATTATGTCGTACTCATTCAGGGATGCTTTATAAAGCGCGTCGTCCCCGTCCCTGGCAACATCAACTGCGTACTTCGCCTCGCGCAGTCCTTTTTCGAGGAACCTAATGATCCCCTCGTCATCCTCGACCAGTAATAGCCTCATTGCTTGCGATTCTCGCACTCACGACCGGGTAGCAGTCAACGCATCACATTATTCAACTCTCTTCATTAAGAAATGATTAAGTACCATCGCGCTGAGAAACAGCGGCCTAAATGACCGAGCAACGAATCTAACTCGCGTGGCCCAAGAAAACGATGACAATCGTCTTAACCATTTCTTAATGCGCTAAATCGGATAATGTGATCAAGCTGTAGCACTGAACCGTAGTCTGTCTCATGAGAGGGACCACGATTTTCCCGGCATGAATGCTCGTGGCATGATGGAAACTTATCACCGAAAGGAAAAACAGCATGAAACAAAACATCAAACTCAGCATCGCGTTGGTTGCGATCGCGCTAGGCACTTGTTCGGTCGCGTTGGCACAGGAAAAGAAACTCAAGCGGGAGCAGTTACCGCCTGCGGTCGAAAAGACCGTCGCCAGAGAGAGTCAAGGCGCCACGATTAATGGTTTTGCCACGGAGATTGAAAACGGCAAGAGACTATACGAAGTTGAATTGACAGTCGACGGTCGTAGCAAGGACATCTCGATGGACAGGAACGGCAACATCCTCGAGGTAGAAACAGAAGTTGCGATGGATTCTTTGCCGGCCGCCGTTCAGGATGGACTGCGCAAGGCTGCCGGTGCGGGAACGATCGGTAAGATCGAATCGCTCACGAAGCGCGGCAAGCTCGTCGCGTACGAAGCGCACGTCAAGACTGGGACGAAGCGTTCTGAAATCCAGGTCGGTCCGAACGGCGAAAAACTGGCTCATCCGGAGTAGAATCAAACGGACTGAGCAGCTTTTGAAAGCTCTTCTCAACACCAAGAGGATGAATATGCGAATAACGAAATCACTTGTAGTAGTCTCGGCTTTGGTTCTGTTTACGTGCGCTATCCGTGTTCTGGCTCAGTCGGAGTGGACAGTGACCAAAACGCTTCACATTGGCGGTGAAGGCGGGTGGGACTATCTGACCGTCGATCCGCAAACACATCGACTGTACGTTCCCCGGAGTACTCATACGATGGTCATCGACCCCGACTCCGGCAAGACCATTGCCGACATTCCCGGTCAGAAGCGCGCGCATGGGGTCGCGGTTGTTCCTCAAGCCGGTCGCGGATTCATCAGTGATGGTGGGGGTGACGGCGCAGTTGTGATCTTCGATCTGAAGACGAATGCCGTTTTGGGCACCATCGCGGCGCAGCCGGACGCCGACGGCATCATCTTCGATTCGGCGAGCGGACGCGTCTTGGTAGTCTCGGGCGACAAAGGGGTGCTGATGACACTCAAGCCTGACCTCGATCCCAGAACGGGAAAACTCGACCCGCCGATCGAACTGGGTGGAAAGCCGGAGTTCCTCGCTGCCGATGGCAAAGGCAACGTCTATATCAATCTTGTAGATAAGAACGAAGTCGTGGGCGTGGACTTGAAGGCGAGAAAAGTAACGGCACGATGGTCTGTCGCTCCCGGCGGTGCTCCAGTCGGCATGGCGATGGATACTAAGAAGCGGCTTCTCTTCATTGGATGCCGGAATCCACAGAAACTGATCGTGATGAGCGCTAACGATGGCAAGATCGTGGCAGCCCTGCCGATTGGCGCTGGCGTCGACGCCACGAAGATTGATGGCGACCTGGCGTTCGCAAGTTGCGCGGACGGGTCGTTGGCGGTAGCACGCGAAACGTCTCCCGGAAAATACGAGATCGTCCAGACGGTGAAGACGCCGGCGGGTGCCCGTACCATGGGAGTAGATGCGATTACTCACATGATCTATCTACCCACCTCGGAATTCGAAACAGCTGCCGCAGGGGCGCGACCTCGTTCGAAACCCGGCACATTCATGATTGTCGTAGTCGGACGCTAAGCAGCCATCTGTTAGACAAGTCTGATCGAATCTTTTGCGCATTGACCAAAACCAACGTGCCTCCCACGACAGCTCTAGCGTGTGCGATCGGCTCCATTTTGAATCTTGCTCGATGCTGACTTCCGTTAGTTCATAAGGGATCTATGTAACCTTTCGGGTGTTCGCCCGTAACCTGTGTGGCGATCAAGATGACGGATATCGAGAACCTCTATGAACGGTATGCTGCCGATGTCCGCCGATTTGCACTGTATTTGTGCGGCGACGCGATGATGGCGGATGAGATCACTTCGAACACATTTGTGCGCGCGTGGATGGCGGCTGACCGCATTCGCCAGCCAACGGTGAAAAGCTATCTTTTCACCATTGCACGAAACACGTATGCCGATTTGTTGCGACGGGCCGCGCGCCAAACGCAGCTGGACGAGAATATGCCCGATACGCGGATCAGCGTGCAGACGGAAATGGAGCAGAGCGCTGAAGTGCGCGCGGTGCTTGCGGCGTTGCAGCAACTGCCGGAGATGGACCGCACGGTGCTGCTGATGCGTACGCTCAATGAAATACCATACGATGAAATCGCGGAGACGCTGGGAATCCCGGTGGTCACCGCAAAAGTGAAGGTTCATCGCGCAAGATTGAAGCTGATGCAAACCAGGCAAGCATGGCGGGACGTCGTTCCCGCCGCAGGAGCAAAACCATGAACGTCACACAGGAAGTGGTCACGGACTTGTTGCCGATTTATTTTTCGGGCGAGGCCAGCGGGGATACGAAGGTGCTGGTCGAGGATTATTTCCGGCAGGATCCCGACTTCGAACGCATTGCACGCAACGCGGCGACGCCGCTCGAAACTTTGCGGGCTGCCACACCCATCGCGGCCGACCCAGAAAAGGAGAAACGCGACCTGGAGAGCGTCCGTTGGGGATTGCGGCGGCGTCAGTGGTTGTTCGCCGGGAGCCTGTTCTTAACGCTCTTCCCGCTGTCATACTATTTCACCTTCACGCATGGCCATCTCGTCTCGCTGACGGTTCGCGACACCCTTTGGAACGCGGCGTTTCACTGGAGCTTGGCGGTGGTTTTCTGGTTTCTCTACTTCGCGCGCCTGCGACGGCGTACAGTCTCCTTAGCGGTTGCGATCTCTTTTACGCTGATCCCCATTCCCTTCGTCCTGCACTCTGTCTTCGCCGGCGAGCCAGTGTTATGGTTCGCGGTCTTCTGGGTTTGGGCGGCAGTCGCCTGGATAGGGCATTTCAGGCAGCGCCATTGTTAGGACTTTGGACGCGTGTGCGCGGCCTCAGCATTATCCAGGGAAATTATTTTGGTTGCCTTAAGGAGATTACAAATCATGAGATTGACGTTATTGGTTATGATCGCCGCGCTCATTTCGGGCGTCGCCTACGCGCAAGGCTTCGCGCCGAACATTGTTGGAAACTGGCAGGGGACGCTCCTGCAAGGCAAAGGACTTCGGCTTGTCCTGCAAGTCGCGAAGGTTGACACGGGAGACGGGCAGGGCAGGGATCTCTCGAGCAGCTTCCTTTCGATTGATACTAGATAAACGAAGCTTATTTAAGAAATCGTGATTCTACTTTCATATCGCGAGTGCCATTCTTCGCCGATTTCACCTTCATCAATGTTCGCCATTTCGTAAGCAAGCAATGCGTCCGGGGTCATTGATATCACTGCGGCAGTCCGGCGCGGCGCAACAGCTCGGCAAAGCGCGGGTCACTGCGAAGGCTGTCCCAGGCTGGACCGACTTTGAGATTGACGTTGGTCCTGTGCACCCCTTTTGTAATGGCTTCTTCCAGACGCGCAAAGGCTTTCTCCTTGTCTCCCAGCGCGGCATAGACCAGCGCAATATCGGAAGACGAGACGTACTCTGTCTGCTCGCGCGCGAGTAACTCCTTAAGCATCTTTTGTGCTTCGTCCTTATGGCCCGAGTTCGCATCGATGCAACCCAATGCCGCTACATAATGGGGCATGCGTCCGTTAAGCGCGATCGCCTTATTTATCTCCTGGGCTGCCTCCTCATACCGGCCTTTCATTCCGTAAATCACGGCGATGTCTTCGTGCGCGGGAGGAAAGTCCAACTGTCCGATTGATGATCAGCGAGAGCGGATCAAGCTGCTGCGCACGCCGGATTTCCCTTTTAGCTTCGTCAATCCTTCCGAGGTTAGCCAGGAGGAGAGCGTACCAATGGTGTGCTGTGGGATAGTTCGGATTCAATTCGATTGCTCGTTGAAGTTCTTTCTCAGCCACGGCAGGGTCCGAATTGAAATTCATCATAGTACCGGCGAGCGACGCATGAGCTTCGGCCAGGTCGGGATCAAGCTCAATTGCCCGGGCCGCAGTCGCGCTTGCTTTCTGGACTACTTCGTTGGCCGGCGTCGCAGTGTAACCAGGTAGAGTGCTATAGGCATCAGCTAAGCCGGCGTAAGCCAGCGCGTAAGAAGGGTCTTTGTCTACCGCCTGCTGAAACTGTTCGATAGCTTTCTTCAAACCCTCGGGAGTTCGCTTGTTCCAATAAAATCGTCCACGCAAGTAGAACTGGTAGGCCTCTGCGTTCGTT
>QHXH01000094.1:6782-8377 GCA_003222855.1 Acidobacteriota bacterium | reverse complement strand
ACGTTTCTGGTGCTCTTCTACACCCCATCGGGAAACAATGGCACTGGATGGTGGGATCCGAAATACGTCGAACTGCTCGATCAGGCGAATCGAACAATTGATCCTCAGCAGCGTTATGCGTTGTTGGCCCAGGCCGAGCAGATTCTGCTTGATGCTCAACCGGTCCTTCCGATAGTAGTCGGCACGACCCGGTTGCTGAAGAAGCCTTATGTGAAAGGCATGTATCCGAACCCCGCGACGCTGCATCCCTGGAAGTGGGTTTACATCGAGCGCGACCCGGCGAAGTGGGACTATCGAATGCCGGATATGAAGTCAGAACCGCCTGCGGTAGCGGGCGGTTAGCTTAACGTCTGCCGGGTCTAATTTGCATAGATCAACCGCCCGCTACCGCAGGCGGTTCTGACACGAATGCTTCGATTCATCATCCGCCGCATCATCGTCATCGTGCCGATGTTGTTCATTATTATCTCGCTGACCTGGGCGCTGGTGCGGCTGGCTCCGGGAAATTTCTATAGTGGCGAGAAGAAACTTGCGGCCGGGGTCGAAAAGAACTTGCGCGAAAAATATGGATTGGACCAACCCTGGTACGTTCAGTACGGAAAGGTCTTAAAGAACATTGCCCGCTTTGATTTTGGTAATTCACTTAAATACGAAGGCCAGTCGGTTAACCAGATTCTGCTCCGTGGCCTGCCAGTGTCGGCTGCGCTTGGCCTGAGCGCTTATCTCCTGGCTCTGATCGTCGGCATAACTACGGGGACTCTTTCAGCTCTGAAGCAGAACTCCTGGATTGACTATGCAAGCATGTCTTTATCAATGCTGGGGATCTCGATTCCCAACTTCATCCTGGGGCCACTGTTAGTGCTGCTATTTTCATTAACACTCTTCTGGTTTCCGCCGGCTCTCTGGGATGGTTTTCCGAGCAGGAGTTTGGTTCTACCTGCGATTACGCTGTCCGCGATTTACATCGCTTACATAGCACGACTGACCCGGTCAGGAATGTTAGAGGTGATGCGCTCAGATTACATTCGCACGGCGCGCGCCAAAGGCCTAAGTGAAACTCAAGTGGCAATTCATCATGCTTTGCGTGGTGGATTGTTGCCGGTCGTTTCGTTTTCGGGTCCGGCGCTGGCGTTTTTGATAACGGGAACAGTGGTGGTCGAAAAAGTTTTCGCACTGCCGGGATTGGGGAACTACTTTATCAATGCCTGCTTTAATCGCGACGAGCCGCTGATCATCGGCATCGTCGCGTTCATAGCGATCGCCGTGCTGGTTTTCAACTTGCTCGTGGATATTGCATATGGATTTATCGATCCACGAATCAGATATACCTAGGCTAAATGAGTAGTTGCCGTTAAGTGAAAATGGACAACGACAGAAGTTCAAATCGAGATCAGGATGAGCAGCAGGTTTCAGCGCCTGTGACCGTTGCTGACGCGCCCATCATTCAGACTCCTCCTGAGTTTGCTTTTGCCGAAGAAGAAGCGCGCGCGGTGATTAGTGGCGAGATCATCGCCGGCACGTCGTTATGGCGCGACGCCTGGCGGCGTTTGCTCAGGAACAAATTGGCGGCCTTCGGCATAGCCGCCGTAGTCATC
>QHXH01000094.1:5798-6752 GCA_003222855.1 Acidobacteriota bacterium | reverse complement strand
ATTTCATTCCCAGGGATGCATCGCTAACGAAATCGTTCGCGCCGTTTCAGGGTCCGGATGGTCGCTTCTCGTGGACCCATCCGATGGGCACAGACAACGCGGGCCGCGACATTATGGCGAGAGTCCTGTCGGGCGGACAGATATCGCTGATGGTGGCGCTGATTTCGACGCTGGTGTCGCTGTTGATTGGCGTCTCGTACGGCGCCGTGGCCGGATACATTGGCGGACGCCTCGACGATCTAATGATGAGAATTGTCGACGTGCTCTACTCGCTTCCCTACGTCATTATCGTCATAGTGCTGCTCGCATTGCTGCCGGCAAAAACGCCGACGGGCCAGTTGGCGGAATTGTTTGTTGCTTTGGGCGCCGTGTCCTGGTTGACGATGGCGCGCATCGTGCGGGGCCAGGTAATGTCACTAAAGAACCAGGAGTTCGTATTAGCCGCGCGCGCGACCGGGGTCTCAACTTCAAAGATTATCTTCCGCCACCTGGTTCCGAATGCTCTGGGACCTGTGATTGTTTATGCGACCTTGACGATTCCGACGGTAATGTTAAGCGAAGCATTTCTTTCATTTCTCGGTCTAGGCGTGCGGCCGCCGCGCGTTTCGTGGGGAAGTCTCGCCGCCGAAGGCGCGCAAAACCTGGCTGTGTATCCATGGCAGATGATCTTTCCGGGAGTAACGATGGCCATAATGCTTTTCTCGCTGAATTTTGTCGGCGATGGATTGCGCGACGCTTTGGATCCGCAGATGCGGAGAGATTGAGTCTTTGAAGTTTGCGGGCAAAGAAAACATTGCAAATTGAAAATTGGAAATTGCAAATCGCATTTATGGGCACCGTTTATCGAAGACGACGGCGAGAATTTGCAATTTGCAGTTTGCAATTCTCACTTTTCAATTTCTCACAAGTTGAGCGGCATTGGTTACAAGAATGGCTGAAATAGGTCCAAACGGT
>QHXH01000094.1:0-5704 GCA_003222855.1 Acidobacteriota bacterium | reverse complement strand
TCGGCATTGTCGGCGAGTCAGGCTCGGGCAAATCCGTCGCCAACCTCTCGCTGATGCGATTAATTCCCGAGCCGCCGGGAAAGATCGTCTCGGGCTCAGTCCTGTTTCACGGACGCGATATCCTGAAATTGTCGGCGCGCGAGATTCGCGCTCTGCGCGGCAAGCGCGTGGCGATGATCTTTCAGGATCCGATGACTTCCCTCAATCCGTTCATGCGCGTGTCCCGGCAATTGATGGAAGTGACGCAATTGCACCTTAGTCACACCAGAGAGCAAGCGCGTGCCCACGCGATTAAGATGCTCGAGCATGTCGGCATCCCCGACGCGGCGGATCGCGTCGATAGTTACCCACACGAATTCTCGGGCGGCATGCGCCAACGCGTCATGATCGCAATGGCTTTGTCATGCCGGCCGGAACTATTAATTGCCGACGAGCCAACGACTGCGTTGGATGTCACGATTCAGGCGCAAATTCTGGAGCTTATAAAGCGGCTAAAAACGGAGACTGGCGCGAGCGTAGTTCTGATTACGCATGATCTCGGGCTCGTCGCCGGGATGACTGATCACGTCATCGTGATGTATGCCGGAAAAATTTTCGAGCAAGCGCCCACCCGCGAACTATTTCAGCGCCCCGGCAATCCATACACGCGCGGGTTGCTGCGTTCCGTTCCCGACCCAACCGCTGAACATGGAAAGCTCTATCAAATTCCGGGACAGCCTCCGGATCTGGCGCGTTTACCTGCCGGTTGTCCATTCGCGCCGCGCTGCCAACGCGCTGAAGAGATTTGTACGCGCGAGTTTCCGCCGCTGGTCGCGCTGACTCGCGATCATCACTCGCTCTGTCATTTCGCTGCTGAAGTTTATGCTGAAAGCGCGATTTCAAAATGACAACCAACGGCAAAGCATTGATTTCGATTAAGGACTTGAAGGTTCACTTTCCGGCCGCCGGCGCCGGTCTGTTCCGCCGCTCGAGCTCAATCGTGAAAGCGGTTGATGGCGTCAATCTCGAGATCCAGGCGGGCGAGACGATGGGTCTCGTGGGCGAGTCGGGCTGTGGGAAAACAACTCTCGGTCGCGCCATTCTGCGACTCGTCGAACCGGCGGCTGGCCAAATCCTTTTCCGCGATCAGGACCTGGCCCAACTAGGGGCGCGCGAAATGCGGGCGCAGCGCCGGCATTTGCAAGTCATCTTTCAGGACCCTTATGCATCGCTAAATCCGCGTATGACTGTTAGCCAGATTATCGGCGAGCCGCTCGACACATTCGGTCTGGCGAAGGGCAATGCGAAGCGACAACGAGTTAATGAATTAATGGAAATGGTTGGCTTGAGTCCGCGTTTGACGAAGCGTTATCCGCATGAATTTTCCGGGGGCCAGCGTCAGCGAATCGGAATCGCCCGAGCTCTGGCCGTCGATCCCGAATTCATCGTTGCTGACGAACCGATATCCGCGCTCGATGTTTCGATTCAAGCGCAGATCATGAATTTGCTTGATCGGTTACGAGTGCAAAAGAACCTCACGTACCTGTTCATCTCTCACGATTTACGTGCCGTGCGGCATGTTTCTGATCGAGTGGCCGTCATGTACCTGGGGAAAATTGTGGAGCTGGCGGACGCGCGTGCTGTTTACGCCGATCCATTGATGCCCTACACGAAAGCTTTGATCTCCGCCGTGCCCGTGGCCGACCCGGCAATTGAATCCACGCGCCGCCGGATTGTCTTGCAAGGCGACGTGCCTTCGCCAATCAATCCTCCCAGCGGCTGTCGCTTTCGCACGCGTTGCCCCTATGCGATTGGCGCCTGCGCGGAAGTCGAACCTGAACTCGTCGAGATAAAACCGAAACACTTTGCGGCTTGCATTCGCATCAGCCCTGAACAGCCCGACGTCGAGCGCATAGCTCCGGGTGCAGCGCCGGGATTAATGGCTTCATCGGCGGCGCCCTCAGACGTGAAAACCTCGGCCTATTAGTCGTTTACGCACAAAGTGAGATGAATATCTGAAGAGCCCGGAAACGCGGCCCTGGCAGCCGTGTTTACGCGCTCGCAACGGTTGGATCGATGCGCGTTCGCACCTATACTCGCATTCGAGTTGATTGCTTCCGTTTGCCCCTGAATCCATGAAGCGTTCGAATCCGAAAGCGCGAACGAAAAAGCCGCATGCCGCAATTCCTCAGCAATCGCCGGACGCAGCTCCGGCCGGCTGGGCTGAGATTCTGCGAGAGATTGCCGAAGCATCCGGCATCTCTCTCCTGTTGGTGGAAGGTCATCAGCCTCCGGCACTGGCACTCGCGAACAACAATTCGATCTGTGGGGCGCTGCAATCTTCGCCTGAGCACGTAAAGCTTTGCGATCCGTATTGCGGCGAAGCGCACGCGCGGGCGACCGCTGCCAACACGATCACGCATTATCGTTGTCACGCCGGCCTGCATTGCTTTGCCACGCCCCTTGAGTTCGACAAAGATCGCAAGCTGGCTGTGATTGGCGGGCGCGCGTTCGTTCGTGGGGTTGACTACCGGGAATTGGCAGAGCGATTTCGATCCGGCGATCTTCAGGATCTATTCTCTGATGAACTTTTCCGCAATGTGATCTTTGCGGACGAAGCCGCTCTTGATCATGCCGCGCTGCGCGTAAGTGACACAGCCAGGTTGAAGCTGACTGCGCCGCCGATTGCGCAAATAACTCCTTCCAAGGCCGCCACCGAAAAAACAGTCGAGCAGCCGGCCGCAGAAGTCGAATTCCCTGGCACAGAACCTGACCACAGAGTTGCATCAAATAAATTAGCTCCGGCGGAAAGCCTTGAGCCCAGGTCCCTGGCCGACTCAATCCGCAGATTCTCCGAACAAATAGATGCAAGCGATCCCTCCCAAACATATCAATCGATTGTGGCCCGATCTGCGGACCTGTTGCATGCCGAACGGAGCTCCTTGCTCTTGTTTGACGAATCTGCAAATCGACTGACGATGACCGCCTCGCGCGGAATCCCCGCCGCTGTTGCGGATGTCGCGCCCATCGCAATGGGACAGGGAATCGCCGGCGCGGTTCTCCGCGAGAACCGGCCACTTGTCGCCACGGTCGACGAGTTGGGCCAATCAAGCCTGCCGGAGCGGCGCTATAAAACGAGCTCATTCATCAGCTATCCGATTGCTATCGGCCAGCGGCGATTTGGCGTGTTGAATCTGGCTGATAAGATTGGCGGCGGCGCCTACGACCTGCACGACTTGAGTGTAATTGATCTGGTTGCGCCGCAAATTGCCCTCGCGCTTGAACGCGCGCAGTGGCAGCAGCGCGCTAATCAGTTTCAGCTGATGTCGATCACGGATCCGTTAACGGGTCTGCACAATCGTCGATATCTCGAAGCGCGCCTCGCGGAAGAGTTGAGCCGATCAAAGCGTTACGACTATCCGCTCAGCTTCATGATGATCGACATCGACGACTTCAAGCTTTACAACGATTTCAATGGACATCAGGCGGGAGATCGGGCGTTGGAGATTATCTCGCAATGCCTTCACGCCGCGCTGCGCAAAGTCGACGTCGCATCGCGCTATGGTGGCGAGGAATTCTCAATTCTGTTACCGCAAACCACGCTCGAAGAAGCGGGCGTGATTGCCGACCGTATCAGGCGCAAGGTCATGACGACGAAATTTCCGCATGGAGCATCGCAGCCTCTCGGCATGGTGACGGCAAGCATCGGCCTCTCTTGTCTTTCATCGTCATTGAATTCCGCCGAAGCGATCGTCCGTGCCGCTGATCGCGCGCTCTACCACGCCAAAAGTCACGGAAAAAATCGGGCTTACGCCTATCACCCAATTCAGGGAACAGGCCGGCCCACATCGGCCGATTCGCAAGAGCAATAATGGTCCAGCCGCGCATTCTCGCTCGCGTCAATCGCGATGAATTCTTTGGCCGCGATGCCGATTTGCGCCAGATTGTGCAACAGGCTTCGCTGTCGACTGATGCGCGCGTCCTGACTCTGCTCGCGGCACCGGACGCCGGCGCATCTGAGCTCTTGCGGCAGAGCTACGATCAGCTCTTCGCCCGCCGCGGCGATCCATCTCCATTTCACTTTGCCTTCGAGCGGAGCGACACAACGGCCCCCGATATCGGCCGGCGCTTCTTCCAAACATTTTTGCAGCAATACATCGCGTATCGCCGCGTCGACCCATCGTTGTGCCTGGCGCCGCTTACTCTTCATGACCTGCTTGAGTTGGCTTTGCCGAGTGACTATGAACTCGTCAACTCATTGATTGAAGCTTTTCAGCGCGAACAAGTCTCAAGCGAGAACCTGGTTACTTTCTGTTTTAGTTTGCCGCACCGCCTGACAGCGGCGGGCCGCCGCATCTTTCCGTTAATCGATTGCCTGGCGTTGCGGCCGTTTCGCGATGATGTGGCGCTGGCGCATCGCCTGGTGGCGGCGATTGGTCACGCCGGAATTCCGATGGCGGTGGCCGGTTTGCGGCGCCAAATGATCGAGTTAATCCAGGGCCTTGAGAATGGCGCCAGTGCTGCAAACCTGGTACTCCACGTCGACAAGCTGAGTGACGATAGTGCCCGGCGGGTTGTAGACGTCCTGGCTGGCCGATATGAGATCGAAATGAATGAGCCGACGCGCGATCTGACTGTGCAACAGCTCAACCGGAGTCCGGTGCTAATCGCTGAATTGCTTCAATCGGCGCGCGAAACAGGAACCAATCTCACGAGCTTTCTCGCTTGTCAGCGATTGTATGTTGACGATTTGATGGGTGGGCGACTCAAGCGGTACTTCGATCGAGTTGTCGACCTTGTCTCTGCCGGCGCCCAAACCAGGCGCACACTGTTACGTCTTTTGCATGAATCGTCAGTGAGTGAAACGCACAAGTCTTCGTTGTGGGCATGGAAAAAAAGGTTAGGTCTGGCGGCGCCGGAGTTCGAGCGCGTTATCGATGCGCTGCATGTCTGGGAGTTGGTTAATTCGAGCGGCGCCTTTATTGAGGTGAACGCCGACTCGAGCCCGTGGCTTGACTACCTGCGCGTGCACTATGCAATCGAGGTGGCCGCGCAACCACGCGCCCGGATTGTCGCCACGACTCTGCTCGACACATTGAAGCGCGCGCCGCAAACAATGGCCCGTAAGTATCGGCGCGAAGCCGCGTTGAGCCTGCGGGAACTCGTTTCCGGCTTCAATTGTCAAAGCGTTCCGTCCAGCCTGTTTCATTATGATCGATTTGCTGCCGCCTATCGCGGCGAAGACGCGGACACGATTGAGAGCGGTCTCGATACTGAATCCGATCTAATACGTCTACCACAGATTGTTTACCACGCGACGTGTTCAGCATATTCCGGGACGATTGCGTGCGACCGGGAGCGTTGTGTCGTGGCGCATGGCTTCGAAGCGGCTGAGTACACGGACGAAAACGAAATCGTTTGGCTGGTTGCTGAGATCGATTCGAAACTTGAAGCGAGCAGGGAATTGACTGAGGAGTGGTGCAATCAACTGTCGACCCTGGCGCGCGAGAACGGCTTTGCTCGATTTCGCATTTGGCTCGTGGCGCGCGAAGGATTTTCTGAAAGCGCGAGTGAACTGCTAAATCAGCTCGACGCATTCGGATCGAGTCAGCGCCAGGCGGAATTCCTGACTTCGCGCATTCAATCTGATGCTAGCCAGCCTCCCTCACCGGCCGCTGATGAATATGAAATGGTGATTCCGATGGGCGACGACAGTGAATTGATC
>QHXH01000093.1 GCA_003222855.1 Acidobacteriota bacterium | reverse complement strand
GGCGCTCGCACATGATCTTGGCGAAATCACCATGAATCGTGATTACCTCTATCGACACGGTACGCTCAGTGAAGAGGAACGCGTGGATTTGGCGCGCCACCCGCTTCTCAGTGAGCGTGAAGCGGCGGTTGCCGGCGCGGATCGTGGCGCTCAGTTATTAATTCGCTGGCACCATGAGTGGTGGAATGGAAATGGCTATCCGGATGGTTTGCGATTTGAGCAGATTCCGTTGGGCGCGCGCATCCTGCGCGTGGCCGATGCTTACGCGTCCTTAACCGACGCGCGCCCTTTTCGCAACGCCTACTCTGAACAGCAAGCGCGCCGGCATCTGATTGAATGGACGGGGCTGGAATTTGATCCGCGCGTCGTGCGGACGCTGCTGGCCCTCGAGCCGTTCAAGGAACTTCAGGGCTATGCGCCAGAAGTCGAGCCCGGGCCCGATTTGAATATTATCGCGGACGAACTTATGGAGCGAGTGCAGCAGTTGGGTAGTTGATTACGCTTCGCGTTGGAGTTCCGCGTTCCCGCGGCAGACAGACGAGCGCATGACGTTGCGGCCTAAAGCGGACTCCGAACAAGGATTCAATGCAAACTCAAAACGCTCTCAACACTGGCAGCATGGGCTGGCTCGGCTTCGAGCTGAATGTAATTCGGCGGCTGAAATTTCGCTCCGTCGCTTTGCCGTTGGCGGGCGAGCCCCACCTGGGCCACTACTTAAAAAGGTGGCAGGCGCGGGTGCTGGCGAATGACCCGGCGCAGTGGGCCTGGATCAAGTCGCAGGCCTTCATTGAAAACAATTCCGAGACACTCACCGAAGAGGACGTCGAAGCTGTGTTGGGCGATGCTTACGTGCCGCGCAAGTATTTTCGTAATCCAACCCTGCTGACGTGGTTCAATGAAACGGATGCCTGGTGGTTTGATAACGTACGCGCAAATGCAGAGCAGTTGAGCTCTCCATTCAAACGCGCGCTGGCTCTGGCGCTGGGAATGTCGGTTGGCGACTACGTCTTCTCTTTTAATCTCGACACGCGCGACATGCGGCAGCCGCTCGCACTCTCTAACGTCTTTCATCGTCTTTTGCACACAGCTCCACCGCTGGTTAACAATCAGTGCAGAAATACGAGTTCAAATCAATCGGCCAAGGCATTCCTGGCAGAAAGTCAGCAGGCCGATTTGATGTTTCTGCGGCTGCCGCATTCGACCCGTTCCATTGATAGTCGCAATGCGCGCGTGCTGACCTGGCGCGAAGAGTGGATGCGCCAGGGAAAGGGTTTTTGGAGCGAGCAGGCGAAAGAACGCAGCGCGAAACTTGATTCTTATGTTGAGACAAAGGAGCAGTACCTTGGGCTGGTCGACGATTTATTGCACACCGCGGCGCACGTTCCCATGTGGGCCATCGAAGCCGTCAGCGATGGATTTGTTTCGACCGATGAACTGGTAGAGTGCGTGGGAAACACACGCAAGATCGAAGCGACTTACACCAAAGATTTTTCGGAGCTGTTGGGAATCCAGGCGGTGATTATTACCGCCGGAACGTGACGCGCGGCGCAAGTTGACAACTTGCGCTATTACGCTCCGCGATTCTGTGCGCGGCTCGCGCTAAAGCAATCGCTACACAAAATTGGACGACCCTCCTGCGGCTTAAAGGGAACGGTGTCCGTCTTGCCACATTGATCGCAAACGATCTCGAACCGCTCGCGCTCGCCGCCGCCGCCGCCTGATTGTCGCGGACCGCCAAAGTTTGCGCGCCGTGCATCGCGACAGGGCTTGCACCGCTTAGGATGACTCAGTCCCCGCTCGCGATAATAATCCTGTTCTCGTTCGGTGAATGGGAAAGCGGTTCCGCACTCGGCACAAGTGATTTCCAGATCCGGCATAGCTGTCTCCCCGAGAAATTTGCTGTTAGTTTTTTAGCGTTGTTAAGTGACGAAAGTTTACCTCACGCTCGTTTTACTGTACAGGGGGAAGGAGGAGGAGGAGGTCACTACCGGGAGCGGTAGCGACCGGGTCGCACCTGATCGCAAGAGTGAGATCATAACAGAGCTAGGTTCTCTGCAACTCTCGCACATGCGCTCTCACCGTTTCACCCAACGTCTCGAGGTTGTAACCGCCTTCCATACAAGAGATAACGCGGCCGCCGCAGGTTTCGCCGGCCCAGTCCTTGACGACCCGAGTCATTTGTACAAAATCATCGTCAGTCAAAAGCAATTGGCCCAGCGGATCGCCGCGGTGCGCGTCAAAGCCGGCAGAGATAATTACGAGGTCGGGCCTAAACTTTGAAGCGATCTCGTCGATTGCGGAATCGAACGCGCGGCGCTGATCGTTCGTCGGAGTCATCGCCCGCATCGGCACATTCAGGGTGTAGCCCCGGCCGCGTCCCTGGCCGGTCTCTGCGCGCGAGCCCGTGCCCGGATACCACGGATACTGGTGCATCGAAAAATAGAAGACCGAATTGTCGTCATAAAAAATGCCTTGCGTGCCGTTACCGTGATGCACGTCCCAATCCAGGATCGCGACGCGCTCGACCTGCTTGTATTGCTTCTGCGCATAGCGCGCCGCGACGGCGACGTTATTGAAAAGACAGAAACCCATCGCGCGATCCGGCGTGGCGTGATGGCCCGGCGGTCGCACAGGCACAAACGCGTTTTCGGCCGCGCCTTCGACAACAGCGTCTATCGCGCGACATGCGGCGCCTGCTGCCCGCATCGCAGCTGCGAACGATTCGCCCGAGACGAGCGTGTCCGCATCCAGATAACCGCGGCCCTCGCGAACTGCTTCTTCGACGTGTTTGAAATGCTGCGGCGTGTGACAGGCCTGAATATCGCTGCGTCTTGCTTCGTCGGCTTCGATCTCGACAACCCTGGCCCACAGCTCCTTATCTTCGCGCAATGCATCGATCGTCACGCGATAACGTTCGGGCCGCTCGGGATGATGCGGCCCGGTGTCATGTTTTTCGAAAACAGGATGATGAACTATGGCGGTGGGCATGAGTTGAGTGTGTCGTAAGCCCGACCGTCAGGGAGGGCTTGATAAGGAACGGGGCCCTTGCTTACGCGCGGGCTTCTGATACTTTGATCTCAGTTTTTCATGCTGGCCGGCGCCGCATCATAGAGCTGCCGCGCCTTGGCGGGGTCAAGCCGTTGCAAAATCGCGTACTCCGTTTGCGCGCCGGCTTTATTCTTCTGCTCGATATAAACATAGCCGAGATACAGATGAGCGAGAGCATGATCATTCTTCAATCTGATCGTGGTGCGCAGTTCCTCAACCGCCGCCGGCAGGCGGTGCAGCTTGTAATAGGCGAAACCCAATTCGGTGTGCGCTTCGACGTATTCCGGCTTGAGCCTGACAGCTTCATTCAAGTGCGCCGCCGCTTCCACAAAGCGCGATTGATCGTTGTACGACCAGCCCAACTGGTAATGGACGCGCGCATTGTTTGGAGAGATTCTGAGCGCTTGTTCGTATGGGCCAACTGCCTGGCTGTACTGCTTCATATCGAAGTACGTGTCGCCTAATCCTGTGTAGGCGATACCATATCCAGGCTTTTGATTGATCGCCTGTTGATACGCGGCGATCGCTTCGTTTGGCGCATTCAGTTTTCGCTTCGCATAGCCCAACTCGGCATACGCTTCGGGATAATTGGACTGCAAAGCAATCGCCTGCCGGGCCGCATTCGCGGCTTCGCGATATTCGTCGAATTCGTTGGCGCACCACGCCAAATTGTAAAAGGCCGTCGGATTGTCGTCTTTGATTTTTACGCCCGCTCGATACGCCGCCAATGCTTCCCGGTACTGTTTAGTCTGATAATAGTAAACGTCGCCCAGACCGAGGTACGCCGCGCCGTCATCGGACTTTATCTGAATCGCCTGCTGATAAGCGGCAATCGCTTCCTGCGAACGATTGAGGTTGTAATAGGAATAACCTAGCTCTGAATAAGCTTCCGCGTAATTCTCTTTGAGAGAGATCGCGCGCTTTAAAGGCTCGATGGCCTGCGCGTATTGTTCACGGTCGTTATGAATCCAGCCGATCTGATAATAGGGCGTGGCGTAATCACCGCGCACTTGAATGGCTTGGCGATAGGCGCTTAACGCCTGGTCGTACTGTTTCAAATTTCGGTAAGAATAACCGAGTTCACTGAAGGCCACGGCATCATTCGGGTTGAGCCGCACGGATTGCTGCAAAGCGGCCAGCGCGCTATCAAAATCGTCTCGATCGTTGTAAATCCAGCCGATGTGATAATAGGCACCGGCAATCGGCTTTAAGGCGACGGCTCTTTGATATGCTTCGAGCGCGTCGTCATAATTCTCAGCTTTGAAGAACTCATCGCCTTGCGTATTGTATTGTTCGGCAGTGATGCCTCGTCTTACCGGCGACGGTGTGCGCGCCGGCCCGGATCGACGCGGCGGAGTACGCCTGATTGGAGTGCTGCTGCGAGTCGATGTCGCACCGCCGATGGCGGTGCCTGACGTGGTACCGCCGCCCACGTCGTGTTGGGCCATTGCGACGCCTGCTGTCAGGAAAAGCGCTCCCGCGAATGCGAATCCGGCGAACAATCGTTTAGTCATTGGGGTGAACTCCGTGTGTTAAAGTACTGAGTCGACAAAGTCGAACCGAGAACTAAGCACGGCAATTATAGATTGAAGTAAGGCTGATGCAAGAGCGGCGCAGGGCAGAACGATTTCACGCGAACGTCAGGGTGCGATGGGAAACATTAAAGGCGCAGGGTCGCGGAGATGTCTGCGATCTCAGTTCGTCGGGATGTTTTGTACTAACCGGCGGAGAAGTCATCCGGGGAGAATTGGCGCGGCTGGAGCTAATGTTGGCCGGAGACGTGACAACCTTGTGGGGGAATGTGGTCTACAACATTAATGAAATGGGATTCGCTGTTCGATTTGTTTTCGGATCTGAGGCGGACGAGCAAATAATCGAGCGTGTCATTCGCAACGTGCAGTGATCGAGGTTTGACACTGTCTTTTCGCTTACGCTAACGTAACTCTTTCGATTTTCTGGCACAACTT
>QHXH01000092.1 GCA_003222855.1 Acidobacteriota bacterium | reverse complement strand
AGTCGGACATAATAGAAAGGGCGGAACTGGCGTAGGCCGTCAGCGCCTGGCTGATCGCGGCCGCGAGATCGCCGGAGAAAAGGGCGGAAAGCGGTCTGAGCTTGAACTCGATCACCGCTGGATTGCCCATCACCGCACTCTGCCAGTTAGTGAAGATGTCATTGTAGTTCGAGTCATAGCCCGGGTCTAACGCGCTGAGCGGGCCGGTGTCGCCACCGCTGGCGTCAATAGAGACTTTGCGACTGCTGGACCACTGCTGTCCAAGCGTCTGCCAGTCCGCCGAGGCGTTAACGCTTGTGTCCACGAAGACGGCTTTGTATTCGAGGGATATGTCGGTGTGAATCTGTTGTAGATCACTACTGTACGAAGTATTTACGGCCGTATAGTAGTAGAGCTTCCCGCCAACAATTACCTGGTTTACAAAGTGAGTACCGAACTTATTGAAGACCCTGAAAAACAGATACGCATTCTGTGGCGTGAATTCAGTGATGCCCGTCAACGCCTGCACATCGGGGTCCTGGATAAAGCCCGGTGAGAGCCATTGCTGTGTGTCGTCTTCGATGACCAAAGACCATCCGTTGTAATTCGCTTCATAGACCCCGTAATAGTAAGACCCCGTAGTCGTTGTGTCTGTCCCATACGAAGCGTTAAAAGCACCTTGAAAAGTGCCGAAATCAGCACTGATGTCGGCATGGATCGAGCTCGCAAAATGAGATTGAAACGCCTGCTGGCTCGAAAAAACATACGACTGCCCACTGATGCTCGTGGTGTTCTCAACCGCGACATTGTCAGGGACCTCGTACTGGATGCCGGTCGGCTCGTATACCCAGTTCTGCGCATCATTGTTCTTGTGAGCAAAGATTTGTGAAGTAACAGAGCCCAATCCATAGTTGCCTAAGGTATTGAACCCAAAGCCTAAGGCGTCGGCGCCTGGTATTGTGTTAGCCATAATTTTCTCTTTCTGCTCAAGCAAGGTTGAGCCGTTGTGGACGTCATTATTATCTTGTCAGCGGTGGAGTTATCTCCACCGAGCAGGTAGGCATGCTTCCTATTATCGAGAACTGGCCGATATTCCTGTGTTGATGAACTTCACAGGTAACTGGAAAAGTGGTGCGGTGGCAGTTCGTTTGACCACTAACAGCTGGTTCCTGTGTTTGTGCGCCGAAGTCGGAATAAACAGCGGCGCGAGTCTATGCTTGCGAATGCTATTTGTCAACGCCATATCACTTTAGGCAGGGTCGCATTTTCACTTGCGACGTTGCCGCATTAATCGTTACAACGTGCGTCCGCAGCGTCCACAGAATTTAGTCCCGGATGGATAGGTAGCAGTGCAGTTTCCGCAAACAACCTCGACCGGTCGCGGCGCGCTCCAGGCGATAGCTGCACTGCCAAACGATGCTCCGCAACGACCACAGAATTTCGTGCCCGCAGGTTGGTCTGTTCCGCAACGTGTGCAGCGAAGCGAAGTCGCCGATCCTCCGAGACTCGATTGATTAAGGCTCGGATAAGAAGGAGTCGGCGCGACCGGCGTGCGAGGATGCACGGACGCTTCAGCAGTCACCATGTCAAAATTCGTATTACCGCAACGACCACAAAATTTTGTGCCCGCGGCAAAGCGTGATCCGCATTTTGTGCAGGCAACCACCGCGGGAGCATTGATTGCCACGCCGGATATGCTTCCAAGGCTGCCGCCTTGTGAAGGAGACAAGCCGCTCGAGGGCGCCGATTTGAACTGGGCCTGAATAATTTGCTCGTCAGCATCGGGGCGAATTTCAATAATGCGCTCGTCGTCTTCATCGCCGGCATGAGCGACTCGCAGCACGTGCTTTCCTGGCGGAATTGATTTCAAGATCACACGGCCGGAACGTCCGATGCTGCCGTGACGTTCGTCATCCACATAAACTTCCGCGCCTGTCGGCGCCATGATCACGACGCGCGATTCGCCTTTCTCTGCTTTGAGCGATGCGCCATTGAAAGCATCGTTGAATTCATTGAACCATTCGCCGACACTCGCCGGCCGCCCCTCCGGTTCGCGTTTCAAAGCGCGCATTACTGATGTTTCCACGACCGAAGGCACATCAGAGCGCAGCGTGCTCAATGCCGGCGCGTCCTGCGTTAATTTCGAAGCGAAGATTTGCATGATGTCGCCCGTGAATGGCGGCCGGCCGCCCAGCATGTGATAGGCCATCGCACCCAGTGCGTAAACATCTGCGCGCGCATCAAGCGTCACCCCGGCCTGCATCTGCTCGGGCGCCATGTACTCGGGCGTCCCCAGAATGCCGCGCGAAGCAGGGCCGCTGCCCGAAGTAATTCCGGCCAGACTCTGACTGATGATTTTTGCGAGACCGAAATCGCCCACCTTGACAATGTCATCACCGGCGATCGCGCTGTCCTTTTTCTTTCGTTGCACGATGAAGACGTTTGCCGGCTTGAGATCGCGATGCAGAATTCCTTCATCGTGCGCGGCCTCAACACCTGCGCTGATCTGCCTGAGCAAACCATGGGCGCGCTGAACAGAGATGGTTCCCTCTCTGCGGAGGAGTTGATACAGCGATTCGCCTTCGACGTATTCCATTACCAGAAAAAAAACGCCTTCATCGCTCTTGCCAAAGTCAGTCACGTCGACGACGTTCGGATGTTGAATCGATGCGGCGGTACGCGCTTCGCGGTCGAAACGCGCAATGGCTTCGCTTTCCTGCAAGTCTTCGTCTGAGAGAACCTCCGGTCGAATTGTCTTCACCGCAACCCGGCGGGTCACCAGGTTCTCATCGCGCGCAAGATAGACCTGGCCCATCGCGCCGCGGCCCAGACGCTTTGTCAGACGGTATCGAGCGTTCAGGAGAGTTGTGCCGGGCAGCGTCGTCTTGGTCTTCGCTTGATCGTCCGGACAGACGAGCGTGTCATCTTCAAAACATTTTTCGCAGCGGGGACATTCGCGCATGGCTAGTCAGAAGCGGCCAGACTCGAAGAATAAGGTGTCGGGGACATGTGGTCAATCGCGTGTCAGAAGCAACCGTGCACCAATTCGCTATCAAAAGATAATGGACCTGAGTGCGAGGTCCCGTTAGGGACCAAATGTTTATAGCACTGCACAGCCAAAAAGGCGCACAGCTCCGAAGTAGCGAAATGTGTTCGCCTAACACATCGCGCTCCTCCGGAGCGCTGGGCTTCATTCTTAACCAGCTTGCTATGATCATTTGGCCGTTCTGCGGCCATTGCCCTTTAATTTCCAGATCATTCAGCCAATATCAAACATTCATCTCGTTTATGCCATGGCGCGCGGGGTTCTGACACGCTGGAAATCACCGGAAAATAAACCTCTTTACTTGGTGGGCCAACTGTCCGATAATTCCCTTCCCTGGTCTGGTTCAAGGGTCGAGCCAATCAGGCTCGATAAAATGCGGGCGCGACGCCCGCGTTTGTGTCTGTAGCGCAAGCTGTTTACTTGCGAAAATCGCAAATTACCAATTTGCGGTACATGGAGGATCCCCAATGCGATCGATTTGGAAAGGCCACATACGATTTCTGCTGGTTGCGATTCCGATTCGCGTCTATAACGCGATCGAGGCTTCTGAGAAAATTCAGTTCAACCAACTGCACCGGGACGACTTTGGTCCCATCGGTTACGACAAGCGCTGCAAGAAGTGCGGCCAGATCGTGACCAACGATCAAATCACCAAAGGCTATCAATACGAGCCCGATCGTTTCGCGCTCATCGAGCCGGAAGAGATCGCCAAGGTCAAGATTAAGACGACCAAAGCCATCGACATTATCGGCTTTGTCGATTCGTCAGAGATTCCGACGACGTTCTTCGATTCTCCTTATTATCTTGGACCAGACGGCGCGGTCGCGGAAAAACCGTACGCGCTGTTGCGACAGGTCCTTAAAGACACGGGCAAGATCGGGCTGGCGAAAGTAGTCCTGCGCGATCGCGAAGATCTGGTCGCAGTCTTTCCGCTCGAGAACGGTATCGTCTTACAGAAGCTGCGCTATCCGGCAGAGATTCGCAAGGTCGAGGAAGTTCCCGACCTCGAAAAAGAACCAAAGCTCGACAAGAAGGAATTGATGCTGGCGACGAGTCTGGTTGAACAGATGGTGACGAGCTTTGCGGATGTCGACACAGTCGATCATTATCACGAAGCATTGCGCAAACTGATCGATCAGAAGATAAAAGGCAAGAAAGTAACTGAGTTTGAAAAGGTCGAAGAGATTCCGCGCCTCGACATCATGACCGCGCTCAAGAAGAGCCTGCAAGCATCTTCGCGCAAGCCAATGGTGAAGGCTGCGCCCGCTGCGAAGAAGAAAGCCGCCCTCACATTGGTCAAGGCAAAACCGGCGGCAGCCAGGAAACGAAAAGTTGGATGAGGGCTTTGTCACTCCAAGGTCCGCTGGTATGAGGTCAGTACCATCCGCGGTAGCGGGTGGGTTAATGACTCAACACGCGGGTTGACGAATGAACCCACCCGCTACCGCGGGTGGTACTGACCTCATTGCGATACCGGCCGTACTGCTTTCTGAAAAGCTTTCACTCCCAACGTATTCAAAACCTCGCCGCGTCGAATCCACGCGCGCCGCGCGATTCCGACTCCAAACTTCACGTTGTTCAGCGCGCCCGTCGAATGCGCATCGACTGAAATAACGAATTTGATCCTGCGCTTGCGAGCTTCGCGCAGCCAGCGCGGCTCCATGTCCAAACGATACGGATCGCCGTTGATTTCAACCGCGGCGCGCGACTCTGCGATTACGTCCAGAATTTCTTCAACGCGACAATCAAACGGGGGCCGTTTCTGAATCAAGCGTCCTAAAGCGTGGCCCCAGATCTTGAAAACGGGCTGGCGCATCGCGGTCACAATCCGCCGCGTCATCTTGTCTTCATCCATTTTGTAACGCGAATGAATACTGGCCACGATCACGTCGAATTGTTCGAGAATCCAGTCCGGATAGTCGAGCGAGCCGTCGGCCACGATATCCGACTCAGTTCCTTTCAGAATCCTGACCTTCGTCTTGTCCTGCACTTCGTCGATCTCTTCCCACTGCCGCTGCAATCGATCGATTTTCACACCGCCGGCATAGAACGCAGTCGGTGAATGATCCGTGATGGTGATGTATTTCATTCCCATCGCTTCAGCCGCTGCCACCATTTGTTCGATGCTGTGCTTGCCGTCTGAATAGGTCGTGTGGCAATGGACCATCCCGCGAACGTCTTCGCCGGTGATTAAGTCATGCGGCAGATTGCCGCCTTGCGCGGCTTCGATTTCACCCTGATCTTCCCGCAGCTCGGGCGGCACATATTGCATTCCCAGCTTTCGATAGATTTCTGATTCATCCTTCACCCGTGTCAGAAGCCCGCGCGTGAGCAAGGGCGACGTTGCCCTCCCTAACGGTCGGGCTTCTGACACAACGCTTGATTTCGCCCGGACGCCGTTATGCTTCTCAATTCCCTTCGGCGTGAGCTTCAAATTCTTTTTCTCCGCGACTTGACCTACTTTTTCTAAGTGCGCATCCGATCCGGTGGCATTCAAGAGCGTGACCGGAAATTCTTCCGGCTTAACCGCAATCAACGTCGCGCGGAATCCTTCGCTTAAAGTAACCGCCGCGCGATCCCGCGACTTGTCTTCCGTTCGCACGACCATCGGAAAACTAAGAAAGTGATCGATCACTGATTTTGGGTTCTGCGCGCTCGCGACGACCACGATTTGCGAAACTGTCTCCTGCCAGCGGCGCAAATCCCCCGCCAGTTCGGCCTGGATCAATGTGCGCGACGTTTTCAGATACTCGATAATCCGCTCGCCCGCCCGCAGCGCGTGATGAATGTGAATGCGATTCTCGCGATTTCGACTGCCCGCGATCGCCTCGAGGATCCGGCTTTCCGTCTTTGCCGTAAATCCCTTGATCTCACGCAGCTTTCCCGCTTCCGCGGCAGCTTTCAATTCTTCGACAGTCGAAATGCCCAGCGCTTCATGCAGCCGCTCGACCTTCTTTGGGTTCAGCCCGCGCACGTTTGATAACTCGACGATGCCTGGCGGCATCTCGGCCCGCAACTGATTTAGAAGCGACGACTCGCCGGTCGTATAAAGCTCTTCGATTTGCTTCGCCAACGCGTAACCGATGCCTTTCACAAACGTCAGGCGATTCTCTTTGATCAATTTGCCGAGGTCTTCAGTCACTTCAGCAAGCGATCGCGCGCCGAGCTTGTAAGCGCGCGCTTTAAAATACTGACCACCCTTCAACTCGAGCCGGATTCCGATCTCCTGCAACGCCGCAGCGATGGCAAACTTGTCTTTCATTGGTTTTGTCGTGTTTCGAAGCAAAGGCAGTGTATGGCATGCAGAGTGCCTATATCCAATCGTAATCAGTGAACCGATTTTCCAGACAACAAATCCAGATTGTCGTGAGGATTCTGTAAGAATGGCGAACGAACTGCGCACCGAAGTCGAACAGGTCAAGAAGCAGGAAGACGTAAAGCGCGCGCTCAAGCAGACCGGCGCCGTCAAGCCAGAGCAGCCGCCGAAAGCAAAGACGAAAGACAAACTCTGGTTGGGCACCCACGCGATTGTTTTGATGGCGCTGGTGAGTTTGTATTACGTCTTACAATTCAAAGTTTTCGGATTCGCTGCACGATTCATTCCGTTCCTTCAGAAGCTCGATAAGACGGCGATCGCGATCGTCCTGTTGTTGGCGATCGGTAAGACAGTTGACGTTTATCTGATCCGTCGCATCGATAGCCCAGTTGCACGTTATAATCTGCGACGCGTTGCGAAACTGACCTTCGCACTGTTTCTGGTCTTTGCCGTCATCTTCCTGCAGAACTGGTACACGACAGTAGTTTCCATTGGAGTCCTGTCGTTGATTCTCGGCCTGGCCGTGCAGACGCCGATGACGAGCTTTCTCGGCTGGATTTACATTCTCATCCGCGCGCCTTATCGCGTCGGCGATCGCATCAAGATTGGCGATGCGACCGGTGACGTGATCGACGTGAGTTATCTCGATACCACGCTCTGGGAATTCGGCGGCGACTTTCTCTCAACGGATCATCCATCGGGCCGGGTAATCAAGTTTCCTAATTCGAAAATATTGAGTTCGACCGTCTACAACTACACGTGGCCGCTCTTCCCTTACGTTTGGAACGAGATCAAGTTCAGTGTTGCCTACAACAGCGACCTGGAATTTATTTCCGAGACGATGCAACGCATCGCTGCCGAGGAGGTTGGTGAGCACATGATGAAGCAGGTACGCGTGTTCCGCGAGATTCTCGCCCAAACGCCCGTCAACCAGTTGGAGGTACGCGAATATCCCGCGGTGCTCTTCCGCGTCAACCCAAACACCTGGCTGGATGCAATCGTTCGGTACCTGGTCCATCCAAAAGAAGCCGGGCGCGTGAAGACGCGGCTCATCAAGAAATTGCTGGCTGAACTCAACAAGGCGCCAGAGCGCGTAATGTTCCCGAAAGGCGATGCGCGTTAGTCCGTAAACCTTTTTGAGACCGGAGAATATTGAATGAGAGAACTTTTCCGCAAGTTCGCACATACGACCTCGCACGCCGTCGGCTCGTCATGGGCTTTCATCCTGGCGGCGGTAATCATCATTGTGTGGGCCATCACCGGCCCGATGTTTCATTTCTCTGACACGTGGCAACTGGTTATCAACACCGGCACGACTATCATTACGTTCCTGATGGTTTTCCTGATCCAAAACACGCAGAACCGCGATGCGAAAGCTATTCATTTGAAGCTGGACGAACTGCTCAAGGGCGTGAAGGGCGCGCGCACCGGCCTGGTGAATTTGGAGCAACTATCCGATAAAGAGTTAGAGAACTTGCAGAAGGAATTTGAGCGGCTGCATGAAAGGGTCAACCATGAACACAAGCCCGGCGACGAGCCACAAATCGCCCTAAACAGGGCTTCAGAGTCCGGCAAATTGGCTTAGGCGCCACCTGGTCAAGGTTTTCATGACAAGTTTGGCAATTGCGGGCGGTTAGGTCAGGCAGAAAACAATTAGATAGCGATTGATTTTACGCGACAAGGATGGTAGGTTTACTCACTCTCCTGATTGATCTTAACTCTGAAAGGATTCTGATTAAATGAAGCGTTTTGCACTGAAAGTAAAAATCGCGTTGGCCCTGGCGGTGATCGCGACCTTTGTAACGGCGTCAGCATTTGCACGCGCTGGCAAGCAGGATTTCACTCTCCATAATCAAACGGGCGTCGAGATTCACTCGTTGTACGTTTCACCCCACAGTGCTGACGACTGGGAAGAAGACATTCTCGGTAAAGACACGTTAGCCAGTGGCGAAAGCATCAAGATCACCTTTGACGATCGAGACAAACACGTGCACTGGGACTTGAAGGTGACCGACAAAGACGGTAACGCCCTCGAATGGTACGATCTCAATCTGGTTGA
>QHXH01000091.1 GCA_003222855.1 Acidobacteriota bacterium | reverse complement strand
AATTATTCGCTAAGGAATTCCAGCAGCGCTGTATTCACTTCCGCGACCGCTTCATTTTGCACCCAGTGTCCGCTGTCCGGAACCCGCAACTCGCGATAAGGAGCATCTACAGAATTACCAGTTCATCGTCTTGGTACCCGCATTCCACGTAGTGCAAACGCACGTCGCCGACCTTTGCATAGTCATGTCGAATCGTGGACGGATCGATTGCGGGTCGGGGTTGCATGATTAAGCCAGGCCCAGGTCTCGCGCTTCGTTTTCCGGAACATCAATTTCCAGTCGCAGCAGCGCCGTCGAAAAAGTTTTTCCCTGCGCGTCTGTCATTAGCGAAAGCGTTCCACCGCCGCCGAGACTCTCGTGCAGCAGAAAATTCAATGCGCCCAGGTTTGGTAATTCGAAGCGCTCGACATCGCCTTTGCAGATTCCTTTGAAATGTTCCTTGACTCGGGCCGCAGTCACTTCACGGACGAGCAACGGATAGACTTCATCTCGGAAAGCGATCAAGCCGACGTTGGCCGTATCGCCTTTGTCGCCTGAGCGCGCGTGGGCAATTTTTGCAAGTTGAATTCTCATCTCCGGACGTCGGAATCGGCGGCGTTGTAAACGCTCACAGATTCGCAAGGAATTCATCAATGTTCACTCTGGCCTGGCGGAGAATCCCATGAATTGTGCCGACGGCTACCTCACGATGGAGAGGAACAACACAACCAACCTCTCCCGCAGTTGTTCGTTGCTTTAAGACGACATGACTTCCCTTTTTTGGAAACCCTAGCATTCGATCACTTCGACGCCCGCGACGATCTCATCCTTTGGAATCAGCGCCGGCCAATAGGCGACGATCTCTTCAACCTTGGGCCGGCCGCCGGCAAACCCGGTGACGCCCGGTGGCCCAGTCAGGATCAGCGGCGCAATCTCTTTCGTGAATCGTTCGATCGAAGCGCGATCATTTCCACGTAAGCCCACGCGCAATTGCACTTCAGCCAGGTCAGGCGATGGCGGTCCGGCGAGCTGACCATGCGTAGCATTTGCGCCCACGTATTCTGTCAGGATTTGATCGAAGCGCAACCCCAGCCCGTCGAGCCGCGCCCGCAGAATTTGATCCGCCGCTTTGGCTTTGGCGTAAGCATCGGGCCACGAATAAACCAATGTGCCGACCGCTTTGTACCCCGCGGAATAACTGATCGAGACCTTGAGTGAATCCGTCGCCGGCCGGCCTTTAATACCAAATACTCGCACTCGATCGGGTCCGTCATCCGCCAGTTGAATGGTCGTGAAGTCAGCAACGCAATCCGGCGTGATGTACCCGCGCGGATCGCCCATCTCATAAACAAGCTGCTCTTTTATGGAAGGCAGGTTGACGCGGCCGCCCGTTCCTTTGTGCTTGGTGATGACGAAGGTTCCGTCGGCGGAAGCCTCGGCGATCGGAAACCCCACGTTCGCCAAGTCAGGGATTGATTGCCATTCATACTGGCAATTTCCACCAGAGCATTGCGCGCCGCATTCGATTATGTGGCCGGCAATTGTCCCTGCCGCCAGTCTGTCCCAATCATCGCCTGCCCAGCCGAATTCATGAATCATTGGACCAAGTGTGAGTCCGGTGTCAGTCGCGCGACCGGTGATGACAACTTGCGCCCCCTTATTCAACGCCTCAACGATTGGAGCAGCGCCAAGATAAGCGTTCGCGCTTTGAATTTGATCGCGAACAGAACTCAAAGGCTCACCCGTGTCCATATTGCGCAATTCGATTCCGCGCGCCAGAAAATCATCGACGCGATCGAGGATGTCATCGCCAGTCACCAGGCCAATTTTGACTTTGCCACTAAGGCCTAAGTCCCGGGCCACTTCGGCAACTGCGGCTGCGCAACCATGAACATTCACCCCACCAGCGTTCGCAATAACTTTGATTTCGCGTTCGACGCACGCCGGCAGAATTTCTTTCATCAACGAGATGAAGTCACGCGCGTAACCAGCTTTTGGATCACGGGCCTTCTGCTTTTGCATGATCGACATCGTGACTTCCGCCAGATAATCGAGCATCAAATAATCGATTGGCCCACCTTCAACCTGGCGCACCGGCGCGTCTGGCAAGTCGCCCCAAAACCCCTGACCCGCAGCTATTCGAATCCGCTCTTTCATCTCGTTAACTGTTTCGCACCCTTAACATAATAAGACACGGGGAACCGAGCGGACGAAACACCGCCAAGCTGCGTTTCGTCTCGACGCATCCCCGTGTCTTCGCGTCTCCGCGTTGATCACCAATGCGTGATCGTTAAGGAGTTGTCTTTGCCGGCGCGGTTTCCGTCTTCTTGGTCGTCGATCTGTGCCTGCGCGGCTTCGGCTTCATTGAGCCGCCGGTCGGCGTAAAGCTAACCGTCATCGTCTCGCCGGGCACGCTGGTCAGCCAGAGCTTATCGCCCACTTTTTTGGCTCGCAGAGACATTGCCGGCAAAGCGGCGGGCGGATTTGGGCTCGGCGCGGGCGGAGTAAGATCGCCCATCATCATAGTCACGGCCGTATAGCCACAGGTAGTTACCGCGGTAATGCGTCCGTTGTGCGTCTCAGAACCCGAGGTCATCGTAAAGTTGTTACCGGTGATTGTCAGCGTGGCGTCGGCTGGAGCCTCGGCACCGTGCTTGGCCTTGCCGGTGTAAGTACCGGAAAGGTCGGTTTGCTCTTGCTGCGTCGGATCACAACGACCAGTCTTTTTCGGCGCCATCGAAGCCATGTCGCCGGTCTGGGCCGAGCTTCTTCTACTACCACGACGCCGGCGCGAGCCGGTGTTCGTATTAGCGGACATGTTCGTGTTGTCGGTCGTGCTTTGATCAGCGGTGTTTGTGTTCGCAGGCTTCTTCGTGGTTCCGCGACGACCAGTCCGTCGAGGTTTGTTGCTGTTGCTGGGCGCCATAGTGGTGCTCGAGTTGCTGTTTTGCGCCGACACGACCAAACCAGCACAGGCCATTGCCCCGATCATGACAATGCCCAGAAAGAAAAGGTAGATGGTGCTCTTTCTCACGGTTTTTCTCCTTTGTTTGACTTTGCCACTGAGGACACAGAGTCGCAGAGAAAAGTGATCATCGGCTTCCCATTCTTTGCTTCACAGTCTCTGTGGCTTCGTGTCTCTGTGGCATCCTTTGGTCTTCTGCGATAAATCTCTAAGTTAATGAAGCCGGCAAAATAAATTGTCCCAAATGTGGACCTGAATAATTCAAACTCACGCGCAATGCAAGCTCCAGCGCATCCCGCGTGTCTTCCGGAGCAATTACCGCATCGACAAATCCGCGCGCGGCTGCGTATTTGGCGTCAAGATCGCGCTCGTAAGTTTCGCGCACTTGCTGCATTTCATTCTTTAGTTCTTCGTCTGGCTCCTCGCCCTTTGCGTTTAGGCCTTGAAGTTGACTTCCGAAGACCGCCTGGACCGCCGATTCCCCCTCCATCACACCCATGCGGCCGGTGGGCCAACTAAAAATGAAATCAGGATCAAAACCCTGTCCGGCCATGGCGTAGTAACCTGCGCCCGAAGCGTGATTGACGGTCAGGACAATTTTCGGAACCGTAGCCGTCGCCATGGCTTCAACAAAGCGAGCACCCGCGCGAATGATTCCGGAATGTTCAGCTTCTGGTCCAACCATAAAGCCGGACACGTCCTGAATGAAAACAAGCGGCCGCTGATGACGATTGCAAGTGTCGATAAAGTAAGCGACCTTCTCAGCCGATTCCGTGTAGATGATGCCACCGAACTTTGGCGCTCCGCCGGACGGATCGCGAAACATGCCGCGCGCATTGGCGATCACGCCAACCTGAATTCCGGCAATCGTCGCATGACCCGTAATGATCTCTTTCGCATAGTCCGCCTGAAACTCATCGAGATGTCCTTCATCGAGCAGCCAATCGAGAAGCTCGCGTACTTTATAAGGCTGGCGATGATCTTCAGGAAGAATTTCGTAGATTTTGTCAGCTGGAGCGCCCGCTGGAGCGCCCGCATCCTTGCGGGCGGTTCGCAGGCTTCCAGCCTGCGCATTCTCCGGCAACTCTGATACAAACTCTTTTATCTTTGCAATCGCCGCTTCATCATCCTTGACGCGATAATGCGCCACGCCGGAAATCTCATTGTGGGCACGCGCGCCGCCGAGCGCTTCGTTGTCGATCGTCTGTCCCGTCGCGCCCTTAACGAGATTCGCGCCGCCCAATCCCATGAACGAGGTGCCTTCGACCATGATGATGATGTCCGATAGCGCGGGCAGATATGCGCCACCGGCGATGCACGGGCCCATCACCGCCGAGATCTGCGGCACCTTCAGATATCGGCGCATGATCGAGTTGTAATAGAAAATTCGGGATGCGCCGTACTGTCCCGGAAAGACGCCGCCCTGATAAGGCAGATTCACGCCGGCTGAATCAACCAGGTAGATGATCGGCACGCGCGAGCGCATGGCGATCTCCTGAGCGCGCAGAATTTTCTTAATCGTCTCAGGCCACCACGATCCAGCTTTGACTGTTGCGTCGTTGGCCACGACGACGACTTCTCTTCCGGCCACCGAACCGATTGTAGTAACAACTCCCGCCGCCGGTGCCTGTCCAATTTCCTCTTTCTTTTCGCCGACCTCTGATTTCTGACCTCTGACCTCTGGCTTGTATTGATCGTAGGCTACGAGCAACCCAATTTCCTGTCGATAAGTGTCCTGGTCGAAAAGAAGATCGATCCGTTCACGGGCGGTGAGCTTTCCCTGTTTGTGCTGCTTCTGGATTTTGTTCGGCCCGCCGCCAAGTCGCAGCTTCTCTTCGAGTTGGCGAAGCTCATCAGTCAACTCGCGCAAACGTCCGTGCCTAACAGTGTCCTCAGATTCTGACGATGAAGTTGGTTTTGTGCTAACGCGGGAGAGCGTCTTGACGGTGAACTTGGACGCTTGCATGCTTCGAGACTCGGAAGTCACTTCACTGCTCACTGCTGCGATAGCCGCCTGATGCTCTGATTGATTGAACTAATGGAAAAATAGCACAGATCAAAGCTCAAGGTCATCTAGAACTAGGACTTGTAGTTCGGTGACGCGGCGCATAGAGCGATCATTGCAGACGATCGCCTGGCAACCAACATCAAGAGCGAACGCTATCTGGATTGCATCGGGCAGCCGAAGAGCATAGGTTGCGCGGATACGAGCGGCGTTCTCGGCGACGTTTGTATTTACCGAAACAGTGTGGAAGTTCGTGCTGTTGAGAAGCAGTTCTCTATACGTCTGTTGAAGGTCGACTCTCCTTAAAACAATCGGCTGCACCAACACTTCGGTTAAGCTAATAACAGAAGTCCAGCCATTTATCGCTCCACTGGCTACACGATTGAAGATGTCGAAA
>QHXH01000776.1 GCA_003222855.1 Acidobacteriota bacterium | reverse complement strand
TCAACAAGCGACTTCACATGCTCCTGTTGGTCTTTTACTGTTGGCGCAAGCCAGCGCAGGTATGCTGCGGAACAGCGCGGCTCCTCATCCGGATTTGGTTTACCGCTGCTCCGATTTTCCGCGATGATTTCTTCGTAAAGTGAAACAATTTGGTCGACGACCGCATCGGCGCCGCCATTGGCACGAACTATTCTAGAGACCTTAGCGGCGTCTTCGGCGTCATAACGGGCGATCTGTCGTTCGATGGAATCTGCATGCAAGGGCTCACGCAGCGTGCGCAACCCGAAGTTGAGAGGCCGAAGCCGATCGAACTCCCCGCTAGTGACCATGGGTCCTACGCCTTTTTTATCACAGAGGAAGACCGCAACACCCACCGCGAGACATTCGAGGGCGGCTCTCCCTTTGGCAAAGACGAGGTCGTAACGCCCGAGGATATCCTCTGGTCGAGCACAGACTTTACCCGCGCCTAATCCGACCACATCAGTCGTAATACCATGGCGTGCGCACGCGTCACGGACCGCCGGTATTTGCGTATCTTCGGTTGCATAGTTGCTGAAAACCAGCGCCCGCTTTGGGCGTGCCGGAAGAGGTCCACGAGCCTTGAAGCGTTCGAGATCGACGAAGTTAAGCAGCACACGGATGCGATCCTCAGGTATCCCGTGTTCTAGAAGCAGTCGGTCGCGACATGAATGATCCACCGCAACGTAGCGCAAGATCCTCGGGAATCGCGGCGGGCTTTCTTCCCAGGGAAGCCATCCATGACAGAAATAAACCGCCGGCACTTCGGGGAAGCGCAGCAGCGCTGTCATTGTATCCAGATGATGATGTCCATGAATTATGTCAGGCGGCGTCGCTAACGCGTCCAGATTATCGATGACCGGAATGGTCGCCGCCCGAATTTCCTGTGCGATGTCCCCAAGCTTGGTGCTATAGGCGATGGGCATATGTCCTCGTTTGAGGAGGGCGAACGCTAGATCTCGCACATAAGCTTCTGTGCCACCAGGATTGGCCAAGGTATGGTTGGTGATAAGGATTCGCATTGAGCAATACTGAAACTATTGCACTTCAGCGTTAGTTAAGTGCTCCTTTTCAGCGCAGGACGAGAGCGCCTCGGCTAGGGGCTCCAGGTGGTCATGATAACGAAGCACACGGTCATAGTAACCTGCCGCAACTTGTTTCTCGCCATAATCCTCATAAAAGGGCCGTTCGCCATCCCAGCTGCGCGTGTCAGAGATACCATCAACCCAGTGCAGGCATTCGATCCTGTAAGCGTCGGCCGACGCTCTACTAAGTGCCGCTGAGACTTCGCTGGTAAGTGTGGTGTACCCCTTTGCCAAAGCCATCTTTCGCGCAAATGCTTTTTCCTCTAATTGGAGCCAAATGTCTTCCCGATGAAGTGCCGCAAGATTGGCGATCGGAGGACTAACGATCTTTACCGCTGCGTTGATTATCAAGCGACAGACGTCATGGGTGGGGCTGTGACCTTCAGCGGCATCGCCGGCGACATAGTCAATGCGCTCAGCAATGAATGCGTCGGCAAGTTCCTTGGCGAGCCGGATAAAAATATCAAACTCACGATTTAGGATCGCTGAGTATGCGGCGCGATCTGAAAGGCGTCCGTAAATCGAACCCGGCTTCGCGCCGATTTCGTTGAGTATCTTTGTAGTTGTATCCAGTCTCGGTTCGTTCGTTCGGCCGGAGCCGTCGGTGAGGACAAAGACGCATGGTCGTGCAAGTTCCAGCCAGCCGTGAACCAGTAGTTCGTGGCCGGGATGAGCTATAACCAGAGCCGCGCGAGCGTTGGAAGACGCAAATTCAGTCTGGCCGTATAAACTTGTAATCGAATTACTATATACATCCGGCTGGGGCTGAAACCGAGAAGACGCAGGTTCTGTTTCCAATTGAAATTTGACGGGGGTCGCTTGCTCCATAAACAGTATCTTGTGGGTGAGTATAACCTTTAGGATACCATCAGCACATGCGACTAGGTAGCCTCGACTATCAGTTTGCCTTTCGAACGAGTAATTTGACGATGGATAACATGACCTCAAAAAAGAAGGAGCTACTGGCCCTCGTATCTTTTCTAATCCTCGTTCCCTTGCTTTCACATCTCTTATTCTCATGGATGGGCTTCACTCCAACGGACGAGGGCTTCACTCTGGCTCATAGCCGGAGAATCCTGGATGGACAAGTTCCTCATCGCGATTTCATCATCATTCGCCCTTTCTTTTCGCCACTCCTTCATGTTCCCGAGGTCCTTGTCGGTGGAGATTACATCTTCTGGCTTTCCCGGATGTTCGTTTGGTTTCAACTTGCGTGTATGTCCTGGATGTGGGTGTCGATTGGCAATCGTTTGACGGTTTTCCCTGGCCCTGATCGCGTTTGCGGCTACGACCCACACCAAGCATCTCACCGCGTGGCCTACCATTGACGGTCTCTTCTTTGTAACTATCGGCTTGGCTCTTTGCGTTAGAAAGGAAAGAATCACAAAACTTGCGGGTTATTTCCTGCTCGGTATCTCTCCCTTGTGCAAGCAGAGTTTTGTATTTGTGGTTCCCTTGACACTCTTCATACTGAGCGATTGGACACATCTCAGATATTGGCTGGCGGCGGCTTTAGCGCCGAGCTGTTATCTCTTTTATTTAATTCTTGCTCACGCCGTATCTGACGCAATTCT
>QHXH01000090.1 GCA_003222855.1 Acidobacteriota bacterium | reverse complement strand
ATCCCGACTAAAAAATTGAAGGGCTTATGAAACAAAATAAAAGTGTTAAAGAGTTGCGCGGAATACATGTGCCGGCTCGGGCGATGGCCGATCGGCTTCGCTTTAGAACCTACAGCGTCTTACTACTGACTTTGGCGGCTTTGATTGCCGTCGCCGCGCCATTTCACGTCTCGCACGTCGGCGCACAAAACACGCGCGCGCGTTTTCAGCAGGATCTCGAGCAGGTCTTCACGAACCACGAAGACTTGAACATCGATCCACATGCGCTTGCTGAACAAGTGAGGACCACGGGTCGAGTGTCGCTCGTCACTCCCGCGCATGATTTTGAAGTGCAGCTGCGCCCGAACGACTTACGCGCTCCTAATTATCGCGCCGAAGAGGTTGACGCTGACGGCGTCACCCGCACAACCGCAATGTCCGGCGTCACGACCTACAAAGGGAACGTAGAAGGCGTTTGGGCCAGTGACGCGCGTTTCACCGTCACCGACAATGCGGTGGAAGGCATGATCGTGATGCCGGGCCAATCTTATTTTGTCGAGCCGGCCCAGAAGTATTCTTCCTCGGCCTCCGCCACAGATTACTTGCTGTACACGGCTAGCGATTTGCGGCCGGACATCACTCGAAGCTTGGCGAACGATACTTTAGAGGAACAAGTTAACACCGGCGCCAAACAGATTATGCCCAGCGCGGCCAGCGGCGACACACCTGCGGTGTTTTCACCGTTCAAAGTCGTCGAAATCGCCACCGAAGCGGACTTTGAATACGTGCAGGGGGTCGGCGGAACGGCGGCCGCCGCGAATAACGACATTCTCAGCATCATGAATGGAATTCAGGCGATCTATGAACGAGATATCGGACTCACCTTCACCGTTGTATTCCAACACGCCTGGGACACGCCGACCGACCCCTACACAACGAGCGGCGATGCCTTAGCGATGATCAACGAATTCAAGACGGTATGGAATCGAGATTTTTCGGGCACAGCACGCGACGTGGCGCATTTGTGGACCGGCAGGAGTCTGGGCGGACCGGCGGGCGTTGCCTTTACGGGGGTCGTTTGTTTAAGTCCTTCGAGCGCGTATGGCTTGTCGGATTTGGAAACAATAGCACCGTTTCGCATTACGATTCCGGCTCATGAAATCGGGCACAATTTCAATGCGAGTCACTGCGATGGCCAAGCCGGTTGCGACAACTCGATCATGGTCGCGACTCAGACCCAGGCAAACACGAGCACGTTCTGCCCGTTCTCAGTGAATGAAATCACGACTTTCGTCAACGCCAACTCAAGTTGTCTGAGCAATGCGCCCGCGGGAAATCCGATCGACCAGACAGACTTTTTTGTGCGGCAACATTACGTCGACTTTCTTAACCGAACACCGGATGCATCAGGCCTGGCGTTCTGGGACAACGATATCAATCAATGCGGCGCTGATGCTGCGTGCGCTCAGGTGCACCGCATCAACACTTCGGCTGCGTTCTTTTTGTCAATCGAATTCCAGGAGACCGGTTACCTGGTTGAGCGCGCTTACAAGACTGCGTTCCACGATGTCACAGGCGTATCGACATTCAACGGCACGCACAACATCAGCGTGCCGATCGTTCGCTTCAACGAGTTCCTAACTGATCAGCGCGCCATCGCTAACGGCGTAATTGTGAATCAAGGTGCCTGGCAGACAACCCTTGAGAACAACAAGGTGGCCTACTTCAATAACTTCGTACAAACGACGCGATTTATGAGCGCGAACCCGTCTACTGTGCCGACAACTTTCGTTCACACACTCAACGTGAATGCCGGCAGTCCAATGTCTCTGACTGAAGAGACGCAGGAATCGGCGGCGCTCGCCACGGGCGGCAAGACGCGCGCTCAGGTGGTGCGAGATATCGCGGAGCATCCAAATCTCGCGAAATCAGAACTGAATCGCGCGTTTGTGCTGATGCAGTTCTTCGGTTACCTCCGACGCAATCCCAACGATACCCCGGACACGGACTACACCGGTTACGATTTCTGGCTGACGAAGCTGAATCAGTTCAATGGCGATTACATTGCCGCTGAGATGGTGAAGGCTTTTATCAGTTCGTCGGAGTACCGGCGGCGGTTTGGAACACCATAGATTAGTTTGGAGTCCCGCTTTTAAGCGGCCGCCTAAAGGTGGAACTCCAAACCAAATAAAAACGGCCACCGTTTTGGTGGCCGTTTTCCGTTTTGAGACTTGTGTCAGAACCGGGAGCGGTAGCGACCGGATCATTGATTCGACGTTGAGTCGATGATCCCCTCGCTACCGCTCGGGGTTCTGACACGAGTCAGTGAGCGCTGACCGCAGCCCCGGGATAACTGAGGCCGAGCTTCGCGACGTCTCCTTCTGCAAGTGTGTTCACGAGCTCCTGATGAAAGTAATCATGCCGCGCAGCGACCGGCGGAGCGACTCGCTTGTCATACATCTGCCGTGAACGATCGATGTCTTCCCGCAGACGCTCGTAAAGGTCGCCGTTGTTTCGGCCCTCTCTAACTTTCGGTTCGTTATAGAGTTTAATTTCTGAAACCAGCAGACGCGCAAAGCGACGCGCGTCATTGTGCAGGCGGCGCTCCTCTTCGCCGACTTCAACCGGCAGCTCAGGTTCGCTGACACCGAAGCGGCGCGCGCTTGCCAAAGGTGTCGAGTACTGCGAAGTAAAAACGGGAGCAGGTTCCGCGGCTACTGGTGGCGGTGGCAATGGTTCAGATTGGGCGACGTTTTCCATCTGCTCTGCGGGAGCAGTTTGCCACGGTGCTTCTGCCGGCGGAGACTGCGGCTCGTGAACAACCGCAGGGCCGCTTGTTTCAGCGGCTTCAACAAGTGCCTGGGCCTCACTGTCGACCTGTGGCGCAAAGCTGGCGGTCTGCGGAGCGGCGTCTTCGCGCTCAGAGTCTAACGGCTTAGTAACACGCCAACTCTCGTCAGCGGATTCGGGCGTTACCGCGGCAGTCGCGGGCTCGACTTCCGGCTCGTACGCTGGCTCGGTAACTTGCGGTTGCGGGACAGCGGCCTCAGGTGCCGGGGCGGGCGCGTATTGTTGCTGAGCGGGTGCCGGGCGCTGGATTGAAACAATGTTAACCGCCATTGACGCAACTCGGGCCAGCACATCCAGCGCGTCGGAATTCACCGCGGTTGCTTCCGCCGAAGCGGAATCGGCGTAAAGCACGGCGACCACTTTGCCGCGCACGATCAGAGGCACAGCAGCGACGAGCGCAGGCGAACCGCCCAGCTGGTCCATTAGCAGCGCATCTTCTGAATCAGCCCGCGCCGCTTCTGATAGCGGGGCTCGGGCGCGAGCGGCCCGGGTCACAATTGTTTCTGCGCTGAGGGGCAACGACACTCCGCCGATCATCTCCAGATTCGACCTGTCGCCGGCCTTGCAGACTCGCCAACCGATCGCCTGATCATTCTTAACAACGAACAGCGCGACGCGATCGGCGAATTCGACGGCCCCGCTTAATAATGATTTGAGGACCTCCGTCTGCGATTCCTGCGCTGCAATTTCCTGGATCGCGCGCTTGAAATGAGCGGCGTCCGGAGGAGCGGACGAGACCGCACTCGCATCGCTTAACCTTTGCCCTCGCGCAGTTTGCAGATGCGCGAAAACTGCGGCTGAGACTGCGGTGCCGTCCAGGCTTTGGGCAGCGGAGCTTTCGCGCAGCCGCGTCAATGCCTCGCTCACTTCCGATTGCAAACGCGAGAGTTGCTCGTCGATGGTGCGCAAGCGATCGTTCAGATAGGTCTCGATTGCCTGCTGCAAGCTGTGCTCTAATTCTTCGCTCACGGGGCTTCAGTCCTCCGATCAATTGTGTTCTGCTCGCGCGTTCCGAGAGGGGAGCAGAATCGTTTGAGGGTAAAAAACAAGCGGCGTGCCGCCATCTCAATTATGGAGGCCGCCGCGAAGGCGCGTCAAGAACCTTTTTCTGAAAAAGGACGTGTCGAGATCACAGGCTGGTCGCCATTTCGCCGTTGAGCTTCATGATTTCCAGGGTCATCTCGGCCGCCGCATACATGTCTTTCACGTCCAGCCATTCCTTGACCGTGTGAATCGCGCGCATGCCGGTGCCGAGGTTTGCACACTCAATCCCTTTGCGATTGAAGACATTCGCGTCGCAGCCGCCGCCCGACGCCATCGTCTTCACATCCAGGCCCATGCGCCTGGCCGCCTGAATAACGAGTTGGACCACATGCGAGCTGTCAGGCACGTCCATCGATGAATAGTCACGCTCGATGTGCGACTCAACGCGCGCCTTCGTGGTCTTGCCGGCGACGGTTACTTCATATTTGGCCGCTGCATCCTCCAGACACTTTTTCATGTGCTCAGTCTGCGCGTTGAGTTTCTCTTCGCTATGCGAACGCGCTTCGCCCTTGAGCACGACGAGATTCGGAATGATGTTGGTGGCCATGCCGCCCTGAATCAGTCCAATGTTCGCCGTAGTCTCATGATCGATGCGGCCGAGCTTCATCGCGGCCAAACCCTCGGCGGCGATCTTGATTGCCGAGATTCCTTCTTCGGGAGCTACACCGGCGTGAGACTCCAAACCATGAATGCGAAACTCCATGTGATTTGATGAAGGGCCTTTAGTAAAAAGAAATCCGGGATCGTCGGAATCGAAAACGATGCCGTACTTCCCTTTCAGTTTTGAGACGTCGACGTTCTTGGCTCCCAGCAAACCGACTTCTTCACAGATAGAAAAGATCGCTTCGATGGGCGTGTGCGGAATGTTCTGCTCCTGAAGGCAACGAATGACTTCGATGATCACAGCGCAGCCTGATTTGTCGTCGCCGCCCAGCACGGTTGTCTCATCAGTGCGAATGATGTCGCCTTCGACGATCGGTTTGACGCCTTCACCCGGGACGACGGTGTCCATGTGCGCGCTCATCATGATGGGTTGGGCATTCGGAATCGTGCCGGCGAACCGCGCGATGACATTGCCGCTGTTGCCGCCGACTTTTTCTCCGGCATCATCGATCTCGACCTGCGCGCCCATTTCTTCGCAGTGCTTTTTAATACGTT
>QHXH01000781.1 GCA_003222855.1 Acidobacteriota bacterium | reverse complement strand
TGATGCAGCTATGGAGTAATGAGTTTTCATAATAAAATTAGGCGACGGGCAGCATGAGCATCCGCACAGCGGCGAAGAGAAAGGCTGCGACGGCGAAGAAGATGAGGATTTTCTTCTCCGACTCTAACTCGGGCGAATCGATAACAGTCAACATTGGATTTGCGATCTCTTAACGACACTCATCGACCATGCCAACAAGAAGGGCGACTTTATTTTTCATAGACGGATGCCAAAAGCGCCGTGCCCTACAGCGTGCCGAAAATTTGCACCGTCGGATATTGGACTTTGGTCCCATACCACCGCCTTGCGGGAATATGATTTTGTTTGGTTGTAAACCTTAAAGATCCAGTCTCGCTTGTAAATCGCGGCCTGCTCCTGCACGATCCGCTGACTTGTGAGGCCGGGAAAAGAACCAACCTAGAATCTTTATCATGAGTTCAATGACCATCGGTTTGATCAGCGCCGGGTGCATCTTCGGCGGGGCTTTGCTGGGCTTGTTGCTTCAGGGCCACACGGTGAAGGTAGCTGCCGGCATGATCGCCACGCTGGGCGCCCTGGTTCTGGGTTTGCTCGTCGGCTCGGCCAAGAGTTCGTTCGACGCGACGAATACTGCGATCACGCAAAACGGCGCGAAAATCATCCTCCTGGATCGCGTGCTAGCGACCTATGGCCCGGAGACAAAAGCCGCACGCGAGCAATTGCGCCGCGCCGTTGCCGCCGGAATCGAGACGTTCTGGCCCGAAGAAAAAAACGGGGGATCGGGAATGACGGGCTTCGAACGGGCGAATGCGATGGAGATGATTCAAGCGAAACTGCGCACACTCACGCCGGCGACCGACGCCCAGCGCCAGTTACTCTCGCAGGCAGAGCAGATCAGCAGCGATATGCTACAAGCCCGCTGGCTGTTAATCGAGCAGGCACAGAGCGCGCTCCCGACGCCGTTCCTCGTGGTGCTTCTCTTCTGGCTCACCATGCTGCACCTAAGCTTCGGCCTGTTCGCGCCGCGCAATGCGACCGTAGCGCGTTGTCTGTGTCGGGCGCGATCTTTATTATCCTGGAAATGAACCACCCGCTGCAAGGGATGATCAAAGTTTCAAGCGCGCCGATGCACAAGGCCCTGGAACATCTCGGCCAGTAGGGCAAGCGCGCGGCGTCTAGCCTCCGCCGCGCTTTTTCGCAATCGCTTGCTGGATCTCCTGCTGGCGGATGGCCTGCAGTTGTTGGTACTGCGCGGGGCTAAGAATTTTCTGCAACTGCGGCGCGCTTTCGTTGTGGATGGCCCGGAGTTGCTTCATTTTCTGCATTGGCGGAAGCGAAGGATTGTTCTTGATCGCCTCGATTTTGGGACCCTCTTCCTTGAGGATCGGCAGCATCTGCATCTTTTGTTGTGGCGTAAGTTTGAGCTGTTGCGACAACGCTTGCATCTTCGCCGCCGGGTCGGTGGTCTGGCCGGGCGCGGCGGGCGCGAGGGTTAGAAACGCAAAAAGACAGGCGGCGGACGTCAAGAACGTGAAAAGTTTTCTCATGGCGCCAACATACTTGGCAACGCGCGATTCGCCAATTGGACCTTAGTCGTATAAAGAAGCAATCGAACCGATCGAATCAGTGCACCACCATATAGACAGTGTTGCCTTGATAGAAGGCGGGTCGGTAATAAACCCCGCCGGAGTAGTAGCAATTGTATCCGCCATATGCAACAGCCCGATAGGCCCCCGGAATGGCGCCATAGTAGCCTGCCGGGAGTCCGCCTCGAAAGCCCACGGCACCGTAGCGACCGACGCCAGCGCAGCCGTAGCCTCGACCGGCTACGGCAAAGCCACGTCCGCGGCCACCCGCAGCCACCCAGCCGTATGCTTCATTGCCCGCCAGAAGAAGAGTTATGGCGGCGAGAAGAACGGCGATTCCTTTACGGAAGTAGCCCTGTGATGATTGATGAATGTGAAGTAAGAAGGATTTCATAGAAGTAGTTGAAGTTAATTTTGTGTTACTTTGTTTGTTTTCTGGGCCGCTTCTGTTTCAGCGGTCGTAATCATGGAGATCTTTTGTGCTCCTTGCGGCGGCACGAAGGTAAAATCTTTATCCGTCACTTTCGCGGCCAGGTTCCAGTCGGAGAATTCCACTTTTATTTGCGGCTTGCCGGGCTGGTCTTTCACCGTGGCAATCAATCGCCTTGGCAGCTGATCGCTCACTCCTACCCATAACTCGGTATTCGCTGCCTTGCCTGACAGTGCCAGACGATGGCACGTGACTCCGCCCGCAGTAGCCTGCCCCAGGTAGGAGACGCCTTGCGCCTTCTCATGGATGTCCTGGTAAACGTTGCTAAGCGCGATCTCGGCTAGCGGCGGTGTGAAGCCATATTTTCTATCGAGCTCGGCAACAACGCCGTCAATGGATGTATGCATCGGGACCGTCGAGTACAGGTTTTTCGTCACATCAACCAGCGACAGATTTCGTCCATCCGCGTAGAAATGGCGGACGCCATCTTTGCTGCTAGAGTCGG
>QHXH01000780.1:1971-2779 GCA_003222855.1 Acidobacteriota bacterium | reverse complement strand
GATTACTTCAACTGGGACCTGGCGCAGCCAGACAATCAAAGCGGTATGAATGCGCTCATCAGGGTTCACGAACAAAATGCTGCTGGGCCAACACAAATCCTCTATGTGGATGACGACCTTTACGTCATGCAACGCCTGGGCGCCGGCGATCAAAACGGACTGATCCTTGTGCTAAACAATCGGGAGAACTGGAACGGCACGTGGGTTCAAACACGATGGAACAATACTCGATTTGTTCCAGCAGCCTGGCACGGTCGCGACGAGTCAAACGCGCCGCAGGAGAAATGGACTAACGAGTCCGGCTGGGTCGATCTCTGGGCGCCCCCTCGCGGGTACAGCGTGTACGTGGCCAAGTGAGCTGAAGATTTGAATGCATAAAACCAACGATGGAGGGCGGAGCTCCGCGACGCCTAACGAGTGTCCCGTTGTGTGTTAAGCAAAGGCTCGCGGAGCTCGCCCCTCCATTTTCGCAGTTCTAACTGGCAAAGTAGCTGCGCTGCCGGGAGTCGAAGCTATCGCCAAAGTAGCGTTTCCACCATTGATCGGTCTCGTCCAGGTGCCCGACTTCTACTTCGTCGGCCTCCGGATGTTGGGTAAGCCAGTCGCGAAAAGCGAAGTGGCGGTAGAGCCGCATGAATTCGCCAAGATAAATATCGGCGACGCGCGGGCTCCCTCGAATGATCAGCATGTTCTCGTCATTATTGGTAGTCGACGCTTCACTAAAGTTTGCAGAACCGGAAACCACCAGCGGGTTGGCCCCCAAAGGATCCACCAGCATGTATTTCGTATGGAGATATCGCACGTTAAC
>QHXH01000780.1:0-1913 GCA_003222855.1 Acidobacteriota bacterium | reverse complement strand
GTGGGGCCGCTCATCGATTCCATTAATGCGTAACGCAGCTTGGCGGTTCCATTGCGGTATGCGTCCTGGAAACGCTGGTTCATGCCGAAGGCAAACGTCATGAACAATGCGTCATTGGCGCCCTTGGCCTGCTCCGCATACCAATCCAATGCCTGAAGAGAATCGCGCGGACTAAAAATGGCTGTGATTTGTTGCGCGAGCGGATCGCCTGGAAGTGGAGTTTTTCCGACCAACACGCCGGCGTCCGCAGATTTCGGCGTGTTCTTCTTCAGCTCATTCCACAGCCATAAATACTTGGCAGCAACGTCGTCTCTCTCACAAACATGAACGACGTTACTGTGTCCATAGATTCCCCCGATACTGAAATTCGTGGAACCAGTGAGCACCGCTTGCGCGGCGCCGGCTTTGGTTAACACGATGGTCTTGTTATGAGAAAGCGTCAGGCCCTGCGCAACGCGCGGAAAGCAGATATTTTCCAGACCGAATTTCTGGATCGCTGTTTCGTTAGCGATCTTTTGTTCGTCATCTTTTGCGTGGTAGAGAACTTCAACATCTGCATCGCGATCCCGCGCGGCGCCTAACGCCTTTAGCGCGGTCTCATCTGTGAATTCGTAGGCGCCGACGCGCAGTCCCCAACCCGGCCCAACTGCGCGCGCAACGAAATCTGCAATTGATTCAGCTGCGCCACGCGAAAGCCACGTGAACGCCGCCGGTCCTACTTCGTCGGGCCGCTTGTCGCCGAAAAGCCTCGTGTATTCCTGCGATGCGGCCGCGCCACGGTTGAAATGCACATGATGCGTTCTGCCATGTTCGCTTTCTGTGCGGATCTTGACCGCAACATTATCGGCCTCTTCTGGATTCGCAGGCGTGCCCGTCAGTGCAAACACTTCATACGTGTAATCGTGCTCGGGTTTCGCGGAGAAATCCGACCACGTAAAGCCTTGAATGGGATGTTGTCGCGTTGAGTAAAGCATCCCTGGAGGCGGAAATGGCTCGACAGTTTTGAAAGTCTTATAACCGGACAGCCAATATTTCTCTCCCTCGGTATGATCTTCGCGTCTGAGCGCGAATCCAAGCAGGCCTGGGCAATTTTGCTGGGGAAAGTCGATACCCAGGAGCACAACATGCGTCCCTGCAATCGCCTGGACGCTGAGATCGCCGTTTGTTTTCTTGTTTCGCATTGCCGATGCTTACCAAGCAACGCTAGTCAAACGCTGTCAGCCGCAGTCGGTCAAGATTTCTCCGCGTTGCAGCGAGCAAGAAATGGCCGCGGAACCCGGGGAAAACCGGAACATGCGTTCAGGCGATGCTGTTCATGTCCTCAGTGGAACGTTGAAAAAGATATTCACGCAATGCGGGATCATCCGTCAGGCTCGCTGCGCGATTGAACGCTTCGCGTGCTTCATCCTTTCGATTCAGCAATTGAAGAAGATACCCGCGTGCGGCCCAATACCTGAGACCGGTTCGCCTGCTTGCGCAACCGCCACGGCTCTCCCAACGAGCGAACCGGTCCCGGGCGCAATTCGCACTAATCCTTCGTAGAGCAAAGCGATTTCTTTCCAATCGATCCGGCCGGTTCGCGCCCGATTGGCGTGAATGGATTGAATGGCGGCTTCCAATTGATAGCGCCCCATGCATTGGAATACAGCAGCCGAGTGCAGATAACGCTCGGCTTCGTCAATCATCGATTGCGACCAAAGCGCTGTGTTCTGCTGATCCAGCGGCACAAACTTACCGTCGCTGGTGTAACGTGCTTCACGTCGCGCCTCGCAGTGTAACATCAGCGCAAGCAAACCGTAAGCTTCGGGTTCACGCGGCATCAGTTGCACCAACATTCGCCCTAACGCGATGGCCTCCGCCGCGAGCGCGTGATGCGTAGAAGCTGTTTCCATCAAACTTTCCCAGCCAGTCGT
>QHXH01000089.1:6912-10990 GCA_003222855.1 Acidobacteriota bacterium | reverse complement strand
CACTTGTATGGGGCAGGATCTTTTCAATCCGCCAACTGTCTTCAGCTACTACCCTGCCGATTATGTCCTGCCGGGGACAAATCTGCTGGCGCCTGAATTCGGTATTCTGGATAGCCAGATCGCCTACCCGCGAATCAATTTTGTCGACACGCTGTTTCTTGCAAATAACGGAAACGGACTTCCGGCACTCGGCGCGGGTCGCCTTAGTCCAACTGGAACGCAGGTTAATTATGCCAACTATCAGGCGCAGGCCGGCACGCCGGCAAATCTGGTCGATATGCTGAACACCAGCATGATGCATGGCACTATGTCCCCATCGATGCGCACGAGCATCATTGACGCCGTCACAACAATCGCCAGCAGCGACGCGGCCAATCGGACGCGGACTGCTATTTATCTCGTGGCGACTTCGTCGCAATACCAGGTGCAAAGATAAGGGAATGAGACACCCACGCAGGTGCGCTTTCTCAAGGACTGGGCCTATTGTAAAAAATTGCTCTCTAGCCGGACTTAGATCGGGCGCAGCTAAAGGTTGATGAGCGCAGGTGAAATTCGCTGCCTCCGCGCCAATCTCTCAAGTCGATTTGTCTCACCTACATCTTCTACGTCCCGCAATCGAGTTGCTTACTTCAATGCCGATTAATCTTTTTTGCGCGTGATCTACGGTTGGGAAAGATTGGTGTTGCCTGCGGTGAATTTACGCTGTAGTTTATGTTCAGACTAACCAACTGAGTCGATGAGCAAGAGCCATTTCAAGCAATACCGGCGCAAACAGATTGCGGAGTTGCGGCCTTACGTGCCAGGCGAGCAACTGAATGAGCGAGTATCAATCTCGGCAGCGGATCGCGACGCCGGCTCGCCCAGGGTAGGTGACATGATCGCCCGAAACCCCGCTGATCATGACGACCAATGGTTAGTTTCCAAAGATTATTTTGAAGCGAATTTTGAGCCCGTCGAGTAAGTCGCAATGTCCACGATCGGGAAATAGACCGAGCGTTGACCAAATCAGGACGTTTCAGCGAGAAAGTCTGCCCTGCGTTCCAACGCGGCGATGAGTTTGCGATAGTCGCTTTTCACTATGCCTGATTTTTTGATTCGCAAATCAGTGCAATGCCATTTGGACAACCTCGGCGGCATGTCACATTGATCAAAGGTAATTGGGCTGATAAAACTTGTCCCTTCCGGCTGTTGCTCCTGCACGAAAAGGGCGCGGCCAATCTCCGATTGAAGGAATCCCCTGCGGTTAATAGTTCTTGACGACAGGCAAATGATCATCGCGTCGCTCTTCTCAATTTGTCGCGGCACAATGTTCTGCCATTGATCCCCCGTCATAAGATCATCTGTGTCCTTGTTGAACCACACATTGAGCCATGCCACGCGCCGCAGCCTGCGATAGAGACGTTCGACCTTGTCCAGGTCCGGGGAACCGTATGATAGGAATACCTTCAGCATTCGTCGGCGGGGCTTTCGGGCTACGCGCTTCCGTGCTTTTTTCGCCGCACCAGTCTTTGGTGACGCTACTGCTTTAAGGATGGAAGCTACATATTCATTTCGTCTGATTATGAGTTGTTGTAATGCCGGCCACACGTTCTCGTCAATGACGTCACGCCGCCGTCGCATCACACCCTGCACCGTTCGCGCGAGCGACCATTTAGACAGCGCCGGCGTCGCTCGAATCTGCTGTAGCTTGACAGGATGAATTAACCGGACTTTATCACTCAGTTGAATGACATATTTTGTATCCGCGCGATCCGCCCGCTTCGCCGGCCGAGCATCTGAGGCCGCCGTAAAAACATAAGCGATGTCGGAATAAGGCGCGGTCCGGTACATGAGGACCAGATCTCCCAGCCTCGTGTTCGGATTGGCGCCCCAGAGAATCGCATCGAGGTGATCCAGATCACTGAGATCTTGCTTGTTTCCAGCGTCTGCCACGAATATCCAAACCCGACGCCTTTGACTCTCTTGCCTGCTGTCTTTAGATGAGTTGTTTCTCATAGATCATAGTACTGTCCGGCAAATGAACAATCTCTTTCAGATGCTCGCCGTCAAGTTCAAGACTCAGGTACCCCTGCGGACCGTACTCGTCCGTATGCCCGGGAATGTACGGGTTTGGGCCTTCAAGAATTAAAGCTCCCGGCACCATGTTCTTCGGATTGACTGTGCGCCAGGATGTTCCTTGCGGACCCATTGATCCAACCGTCCCCTCCTTAAACTTATCGCGAAAATAAGGATAGCCGCTGTGTCCGATGCAACGACCCAGAATGTCCCAGGCCGGATGTTCGTCATAGATCACACAGCGATGTTCATGCCCCCAGTACCACGCGAAGATCCTTTTGCTATTCAGTAATGCCGCGAGTTGTGACTGCATCTTCGTCTGAGCTTTGTCGGCCCAGGAAAAAAGTTGGTGGTGACTGAAGAGCACGACGCGCCGATCGCCGGCGCTGGCGATTAGGTTCGTTAACCAGGCGACTTGATCGTTCACTAATTCCCACTCTTTGTAGGCGCTGTCGAGACCAGTCAGCAACCAGTGATCATTTTGCAGCGCGAAGTAGCTGGCCGGCTGATTGAACTGTTTGAGTATCAGATCGAAGTAGCCATATCCGCCCGTGTACATTTCATGATTCGCATTGCAGGCTCGACTGATCGCCTTTGGTTTCTTAGGCCACAGACCCAGAAATCGATCCTTGATCTCGTCGTTCGTCCCCGAGTAGTAGACATCACCGAGATGCAGCAGCACCTGGTAATCCTTCGCGTCATTTTGAATGCTCGAGGCGCACACCGGCGCGCCGTACAGACCTGATCCCCAGTCGCCTAAGACGGCGATGCGGGAAGTATTCGGAATGACATCGGCAGAAGCCGGCGCGGTTTGCCATTGATGCGGCTTTAAACCTTTGAACCAGGTTAATAGGCTCCTGGCCCAACCGAGCACGTCGTGCTCGTCAAACTGCGCTTCCAGCGCGCCCGCAGCCGCCGGGCCGGTCTTATTGATCTCAGCGGACCGTTTGGCCAGCACACTCTGCAAGACAGAAGCGAATCCATCGTCCGGCGCGGCCAGGATGCCGGGTACGTGCTCAGCATCCTCCATAGCCTTCATCGCTTTAGACAACTGCTCCATCGCTTCTGCGGCTTCCTGATCGGTAGGGGGTGGTTCGGCCGCCTCAAAGCCATCGGGCGCCGGAGCTTTGAAAGCGTCAACCAGTCTCTCGTGCCCGGCTTTGTTGAATTCTTCGCGCAGGCGAGAATACGTAACGATTACGGGTGGCTTAGCCATTATGGTGTCCTCAGGAGTTGTCATTGATACGGCATTGCAATCATGCGAGCACTGAATCACTTCGGCTCTTTTTGGATCGCCAGAATTGCAACTCCCTCATTCGCGGCATAGGTTCCAGGTTGACCATCAATGCGGTTCATTGTCCCGCTGCCCTTATGGTGAAGAGCGACAACTCGCCAGTCGTCAGGCTCAAACACGGGGCTTCCCGAACTGCCGTGCTCAGTGGGAGTTCGATAATGAAGAAGCCGGTTCGTGCAGGCGAGCAGATAATTATCCTGTAACGAGATTTCCAGATCGCGGCCGCCGGGATGACCGATGATGTAGAGCCGCGGCGTGGGTTGGGCCATCTGAACCGGCTTCGTATGCATGGTCAAAGGTTTCGCGGGCGGCTCTCCTTTGACTTCGACAAAGGTCGCATCGAACGCATCCGGAGCTGAGGTCCAAACGACGTTCCCGAGCGGATATACTTTGCCGTTTCCCAGCGCCTGGAAATTCGCGTTCGCGTCATCCGGTGTGATCGCCAGTGGGTTATTGCCAAACGGATCGAATTTGTCGGTGATCACGTGCGCGTTAGTTAAGAGCAACATGCCGGTGCGATTCGGAAAGAAGTCGGCAGCGTTTACCAGCCAACCGGTCCCGTATCCTTTGCCGTCCAGCTTTTCGATCCGCGCAATCGCGTTGCATTGATCCAAACCCTTGCGATACCACTTGAGAGTAACCATGCGGTCGTCACCAAAGATGGCCTGCAAGTCGCTTACGGCCGCATCTACTGTTTTTGATTCCTGCCTGACTTGTTGGAGATCCTGA
>QHXH01000089.1:0-6899 GCA_003222855.1 Acidobacteriota bacterium | reverse complement strand
GCTCTTCATCATTGAGCTGCCACACTTCAGTGAACTGCCGCAACGTGCTGTTGACCTCGAAGGCGTCCGCGTCATCGCTTTCGACGTAAGTGAGGGCCGTGTTCATGCATTCAGTCGTTTCACCCATGGCCACGCAGGCTTCCAGTCTTGTGGCCAGGTCCCAACATCGGAGCGGTTCGGGGTCTTCCTTTTCCTTTTCGTCGATGGTCGCGCGCAGCTCCTGAGCGAGCGCTTTGGGATCAGGCAACCCGGTTATTGAAATGCCGTCGCGTTGGGCACGCGCGGCGAGGGCCACAACGTTGATGCCATGCCACAGATGCTCTTTGGGATCGAGTCGATACACATAGAGGTATTCCTTAAAGGCGCGCTCAAGATTATTCTGGTTCGCCGGTGATTTCGCGTCGTTAAGATTGACGTAGAGTTGTTTGTAGATTCGCCCGATTAAACCGCGCGCCTCAAACTCTTCCGCGCCGGCATTCTGTGAATCCTGCACGATAGAACGAAGCATCGACTCGGCAGGCGTCAACAAACCTTGATCGATTAAGGCTTGAGCATACTGACGCTGGACCAACGGAGTGCGGACTCCTGACTGGACCAGGCTCTCGGAAATCGAGGCCATCGAACCGAAACATTGCTTGCGGCGGAGATTGTAAAGAAGCGTCTTCGCAGTCTTTTCCGGAAAAGGATCGGCAGTCTTCCTGATCTTCTCGGAGAGATCGTTGCTGATTGTTTCCGTTGCGGCCCAATCAAAAGAGTTGAGAGCTTGATTCAAACGACTAACGAATTGTGGGGCGTCGTCCCAAGCCATGTTACTCCTCCAGCATTACCCGTAAGAGAGTTTCTTGAGTAAGTGGGCTATTTGGCATAGCGATCAGTCAAGTCACCAAATTTCGCGGCTGGTTCGACGAGTGCTGACGCAGGCTCTGAGGTCCAGCCCAGGCTAGTAAAAGTAACGGGACGATACCGTAGCGTCGGCGGCAAGTCAACAGCTTTCCTAAGCCCTGACTCAAAATGCAAAAGGCGGCGCTAGCACCGCCTTTTGCATTATCGAAACGTCAAACGATTACTGGACGTTTCTGGATGTATTGGAGGTGTTACTCGGCTTGTCGCCTGTCGCCGAGGACGCATTGTCGGCTCTCGTTAAGCGGACGTTGCCATTGATTCCGCTGATTTCGATCGCCGGCCCGCCACTGCCGATGCGTGCGGAATAGTGTGACCAATGATCATCCTTTTCGACGGTAACTTCGGCAATCTCTGATCGAACGCTGCCGTTCATCCCTTTGGCGGTTAGGTCGGCGTTGAGACCGCTGGACAATTTCAATTCAATTCCACCGTTAACTCCGTGGATGCGGACGCCGCGCTCACTTAGTTTGTTCAATCCGACAGCGATCGAACCGTTGATGCCGTCGATTTCAACCGAATCGCTCGCCTGGCCCAGTTCAGTGCGACCATTGACTCCCTTGACTTCCAGCGGCCCGTCGATGTCGCCACTGAAGATTCGGCCGTTGATGCCCCTGAGTGATAAGGCAATCTGGCGTGGCGCCTTAATCGTCACCTCTTCTTTCGGATCGCTGCCGAACAAATGATCCCAGAGCCCCACATGATTCTGTTTACTGCGCACGAGTAAGCCATCGTTCGTCTGCTCGATGATCATTTCGCGACGGCGGAGCGAGCTTGGATTATCGCCCGTGCGCTTAACAAAAACTTCAGCCGTCTTTGTATCTAAAGTTTGAATCTCGACCCGGCCGTTGATGCCCTGAATCTCGACTCGAGCGCCAGGTTTCAGATCGAATGTCTTTCGCGTTTCATCGCCCGTGACTCCCTGAGAATTGTTGTCGCCGGCTGCGTTGACGACGCGATTCAATCCGGCGCGTACACCTCCGTGAGAGCGCCACAGGCCCAGGACCGCGGCGCAAGTAATCAAAGCCACTACAATAAGGACGCGTTTCATTGGATTTCTCCTGGCAGGATTATTACGCTGCTGTTTTGCGAGTTCCTCACTGCTGAACGAAGTAACTTGCGCCGATGTTCCTGCGATTCACCTTAGTTTGGTCTTGCGTATAACCAAACTCTACTGCTTCTTATTATCGCTGATATATTTCTCGAGTTTCGCCCTGTCTGGGTAATCGGGCTTCTTTTTCAGAAACTGCTCATATTCCGCCGCAGCTTTTTCTTTCATGCCCGCGCCGTTATAGAGAGTTGCCAGTCGTAAATGCGCGTCAGCCATCTTGATCGGCTCAAGCCTTAGCGCTTCGTACAAGTGCGTTACCGCCTTCGAGCCTTTCTTTAACTGCAAATAAGCCTCGCCGGTGAAATAGTTGGCTTCGGCAGAGGCAGGTTTAGCGGTAACCGACTGAAGAAGAACTGCGAGCGCGCCGTCAAAGTCTTTCTTCAGGAGACGCACCTTGCCCAAATTCAGGAGCGCGCGAAAGAACGTTGGTCTAATTTCGGTGGCGGTGAGATAAGCTCTCTCTGCCTCAACCAGATTGTTTTGAACCACATATGAAGTCCCGAGTTCGGACCAGGCTTGAAAGTCGCTGTGGTCTTCGGCGACGATTTGTCGAAGCAAGCCGATCGCCAAGTCGTAATCTTTCTTGTCGAACGCCGATCGCGCTTTTTCAAATCGATCCTGATTAAGTGCTTTACGATCGTACATATCTTCTGCGGAAAGCACTTCGGGTTTGTTGGTTTTTCCGTTGAGCGTCCCTGGGCGCCATTCCAAGTTAACATTCTGCTGAAAGTCCGTCGGTATTCCGACAAGCCGAACCTGTGCTCGGGCGACTTCGGCATTTTCGAATTCAATGACCAGGTCATAGTCTCCAGCGGGAACATTAAGGAAGCGGTAGCGTCCCTTGCTGCCAACCTTTTGCCGATCCAAAAGGACCCCGCTGCGAGAGTAAAGAAGCAGATCGAAAGTAAGCGCCCTAGAGCTGACTGTCTCGCCGCTTACCTCAACATCTCCGAAAAGAGTAAAACCGGTAACTCGGGAAGCCGGTACTCCTCGTTGAGCCAAACACACGCTGGTCCCGGAGACCCACAGGAGAACAAAAGAGAGCAGGCATTGCTTCAGTTCGATTTTCATGGAATCTCTAAGAACAACTGGCGCGTTCGGACCTCCTCGTACGGCTAGGGTGCCGAACTCCAAAACAGGTAGCTACTAAGCCAAACGGGCTGGAGAATAATCTCCAACCCGCTTGAAAGTGGTCACGACAGCGGGAATTCCTAGAACGAATACCGGAGTCCGACTTGCATCACGCGAGGCGTTCCCTGGATGCCGGTAAAGTTCGACCAATTCGTAGGCGCTGTCGCGGGATTGCCCGATCCAGTTCCCCCCTGGGCCACGCAGGTACTGCCGGGCGTGCAACCGATCGGCCTACCCGCAGGATCAGCGGTGATCCCGAAGCCCGTGCGACTGCCATCAATAGCTCCCAATCTCTGAGTGTTCGTTACATTGAATACCTCCCAGCGGATCTGTAACTTGTGTCGCTCGCTCCACGGCATAGTGAATTCTTTCCCCAGGCCCAAGTCGAGGGACACATAACCGGGAAGTCTGAATGGAGAGCGTTCACCGGACTCGCCGGGAAAAGCGTTACGAAAGCTCCGGTAGATTCCCGTCGGATCACATCCGAAAAGCTTCGGTGAAGAACCGGCTTTGGTTGGGCAGGCTTGAAAAGATTTAAGCCTCACATTGTAGCTTTGGACGTTCCAGTTAGTGGCCCAGCGCGCATCGTCATAAGGGGCCGAGACGGGCAGGCCTGAGTTCCAGCGGTAAATCCCTGATAATTGCCAACCGCCGAGAATGCCGTTGACCCACTTGTTCGCATCATTAAACAGCCAACGCCCGCGTCCTATCGGAAGCTGCCAAACCGCATTCATATTGATGACATGCCGAATGTCGAAATCAGAATCGGCATACCAATCTCTCTGTCGCAGCGGGTTCAAGATGAATGCCGCGCCATAACCACCGCTCGTTTGCAGGCCGGAGGCGTCATCGAGAGAGTGCGAGAGCGTGTAGTTGAAATCCATGGTAAGCGTGTTGCCGAGACGCTCACGAACCGACAGCGTTCCAGCGTGATACCAGGACCTGCCAATGCTGCTAAACGAAGCAAGTGCGCCATATTGTGGCTGGAAAAACATGTTCGGAAAGATTCCCTGATCGTCAATCTCAAACTGGGTATCCGTCCAGTCATTGCCAAAGAAATCCGTAGCGATTTTGTAGACAGCTTGAGTGGCACTCAAACTCGAATCACCCCATTCGGATGCTCCCAGACCGGGCCAGAGATTCTCGAAATAGGGGATCTTGGCCACAGCAGAGATCGGTGTACCGTTGGCGCGAAGTATTTCCAATTGAGTAGCGGCCGTATACCAATCCATCCCCGACTTTGGATCCTTCAAGTTATTTGGCGCCATCACGTCCCGCGAGGCAATCAGATTTTTCGCATAGCGACCAATGTACGAAGCTTGAATCAGCAGACCCTTAGGCAACTGACGCTCATAAGTAAAGTTCCAGCTGTAGTTGATTGGCGCCACCAGTTTGGAATCCAGGCTTGATTCAATTCGTGGGTTCCCATCCGCCGGTTGTAAGTTAGGAAATGTGACCTTGCTCGGAATACTGATGCAGAATCTGGGTGAACACGGGAACGTCCTTACCGCCTGCCCGAATGCGGTGAACAACGGGCCTGGCCTGCTTGACGTATTGAAAGTGTTAGCGGCAGTCGTTTGAGACGAGACGTATCCAATCGTGTTGTTCAGGTCAAAGCTCACGGCCAATTGTTCGCCATAGTAATCATTCGTGATGGAAAATCCCCCACGAAACACTGATTGTTCGTCTTTGCCAAGAATTCTTGCAAAGAGACCGTTCTTGAATCTGGGCGACCAAGCCAATGCTATGCGGGGTTGGAAATTATTCTTGTCCCAGTTGTAGAGCGGAGATGCATGGTTTGCTTTGCCAGAGGGTATGACCGTAATGGGATCATTGAACGCAGTACCGCTAGCCGATGCCTGGATCCTCTTGGCAAAGTAATCAGAAAGCGGAATGTTGGTTTTCACCTCGAAGCCTTTGGTCTCATATACCGGATGGCTGAGGGTGTAACGAAGGCCAGCCGTTATCGTCAGATTTCGCTTTACCTTCCAAACATCCTGCACATAGCCGTCATATTCTTCGGTGGCAAAATTGCGAAGGTTCGGAGCACCCAGCGGCTTGAGAGAACCATCTTTGTTGAACGAAAATACACCTGAGTATTGGGAGAACCGGCCGATTAACGCTGTGACAGCGTTCTGCACAGCCGAAGTAAATCCAGCCCCAATAGGGGAAAAGGCGTTCACCGCGTTTGACTGAGTAGCGCCCGCACCACCGGCATAGAACGATGGGTTGGTAATTGCATTATCAAACGAGCTGGTGAAGTCTACCGAGTGGTTGCGAATAATTCTGACGTTCGCACCAAATTGCCAAGTGTGACTGCCGCGAATCCAGGACAAGTCGTCGGTAATGTTCTGCACCGGAGTAGTGCGGCTGCGAGTGCGATTGAAATTAAATGGCTGGAAGATGAACCGAAAACTGATGGCGTTTTGTGTGGAATCGCCTGGATTGGTGAAGGCCTCACGAGTAAATCCGTAGTGGAGATTGTTCACCATATTGTTGCTAATCGTCCAGGTGTCTCCGACGACGAAGCCCCAGGGATGAGACCAATTCTGTACCGCCGGCGTGTCCGGAAAGCGTGGGGCTATGCCAGTTTTGTCGTAGATAACATTCGCACGAAGCAAGAAGGAATGTTTCTCCCTGAATTTGAGATCGAAACGCGCTGTATGAGAGTTCAACGCCACCGGGGTCTTGGCATTGAAGCGAAAGCCCGCGGTGTTCAACTGCCTCGCCAGGGTACTGTCACCCACTGTGAAGTCGTTAGCGGGGTACTTGGAGGCAGCTTGCGCCAACGCTGCGAAGGCCACCGGATTGACTCCTACAGTGTTGTTACCGCTTGTAAATATTGTTTGCAGTTGGGTGGCATTTAGGGTGGTGATGCCTCCACTCGGATTTACATATCGCAGTTCGCCGCGGCCCATGCTCGCAAGTGGGACCACGCGCACAACCGTCGATTCAGCCGCATCGCGACGCCCTTCAAAGCTATAAAAGAAAAAGAACTTATCTCTGACAATTGGCCCGCCGATGGCGCCCCCGAATGTATTGCGGAGCAGCTTGGGGCGGGGGTTGCGGAGATCGCCGACCTTGGCGGTTCCCAGGATTACGGCTGAATCCGTGGCCACGTATCTTCCGTTCCGATTATTAAAGAAATCGTTGGCGGTAAACACCGTATTGCGGTGCGACTCGAAGAGCGCGCCGTGCCACACGTTGGTGCCGCTCTTGGTAATCAACGAGATTTGCGCACCTGAAGAGCGGCCCTGATTGGCATTTGGATTTGAAGTTGTCACACGAAATTCTTCGATCGCTTCAGAATTTAGCCGAAGCACGGGTGCTCCTATTGAATTTGTCTGCGCCTCGTTAATGTCCACGCCGTCCAGTGTAATGTTTGACTGATCGCTGCGCGCTCCGGTCACATATCCCTGCGGTGTCACCCCAGGTTGTAAGGTCACAAGGGATAAAACATTTCGGGCTTCAAGTGGGAGTTGAGTAATCTGCTGATTTACGAAATTATTTCCCAGAGTGCCGTCGTCGCGATTCACTAAAACCTCGCCCGCGCTTGAGGCTATAGTCACCGTCTCCGTCACGTTCCCCACTTCAAGCTGGACATCGACGGGCGTAACTTTGGAAACCAGCGCATGCACGTCGGTGACGATGCCCTTCTTGAAGCCTTTTGCTTCGGCCTCAATCCGATAATCGCCGACCGCGACCTGCTCAAATGTGAAGACGCCGTCGTTTGTCGAAGTAGTTGTTCGAGTGGCGT
>QHXH01000088.1 GCA_003222855.1 Acidobacteriota bacterium | reverse complement strand
CCGGCGAAAGCGATCACGGAGCTACAAAATCGTTGTATGGAACAGATCCGGACGGTAACGAGTTTGAAGTTATGTGGCTGGTTCCGCGGGAGAAATGGGGTGAGCATGAATATTCAGCCCAGACCGCCCGTCTCGACCTGGAGCGGGAGTTGGCCCTTTATGGCCGCGATAGCTCTTGAACAATTCGCATCCGAGCAGGTAATCTCTTTTAGGAATTACTGGTCTGGTTTTTACTTGTCCTGGTTCCACACTCGGTATCGCCTCGCCAAGTTGAATTCTGGTTGTGGTGCGCGATGAGTATCCACGGAACTCTGAGAACAATGAGTGTCTCTGACCTGCTGCAGTTTCTGGCGGCTGGCCGGAAAACAGGCACGCTCAAAATCGGTCGTCCCGGTGTCGTTAAGCAAATCTTTCTCGAAAACGGAATGATCGTCGGTTCGACTTCAAACGATCCGAAAGAGTTTCTCGGCCAACTCCTGTTGCATTACGGGAAAATCAGCGAGGAACAACTACAGAGTGCGATGGACATTCAGCGTCACTCGGGAGGGCGCCTGGGAGTGATTCTTTCGACGCGCGGATTCGTCAGCCAGGCGGATGTCATGGAAGTCCTGCGGACCCGGACGCTGGAAATCATCTACGATCTGTTCATATGGGAAGAAGCGGATTTTGAATTCTTTGACAGCGAGCCATTGCCGGACGATCTAATTCGGATTCAGGTCGATGCCACGTCGGTGATCATGGACGGCATCTATCGCATCGATGAATGGGCGCGCTATCGCAGGGTGATTTCTTCTGAGCGAACGTTCTTTGAACTCAACATTGGCTGGACACAGTCACTGGAGCAAAGCAAAGAAGTTCGTGAAATTCTATATCACGTAGAAAAGCGAATGACGGCGGCCGAGATTTGTTACAACATGCACACCTCACTCTTTCACGCGTCGGCGTTGTTGTTCAATCTCGTGGAGAAAGGCGTGATCAAGGTCGCTGGAGAAGCTCCGCCGCCCGAAGTCCAGGACCTGGCAGCGTTGAAGTTGCCGGAAACCGTACCCGAATTATTAAAGCTGGCGCGCGCCGAAATGAAAGAGGGTAACGTCGAGAATGCTTTGGCGATTATCAATAGCGCGCTGGATCAGGATCCCAAGAGTAACGAAGCGAATCGCTTGCGCGAAGATGCGGAAAAGAGATTCATTGCCCAAATTCATGAGAACGGAGTTGGTCCGCAAGCAGTCCCAAAACTGCTGGAGAGATTCGAACAAATCGAGCACCAGAGGCTCGGGCCGCAGGAAGGCTTTGTGCTCTCGCGCATCAATGGCGAATTGGATGTGGACTCGATCATTTCGGTCTGTCCGTTTCGCGAAGCAGACAGTTTGCGGATGATTAAGAAATTGGCAGACAACGGCATTATCGGATTCTGACACGCTCTTGTTTACAGCTTTGCACAAGAAGAAAGTTCGAGGTTCTCATTCACACCCGGCTTCAGGAGTCTGTCGAAAAAGTCTCCGTGGTTCTCTGTGTAAGCTCCGTGCCTCTGTGGTGAATGTTTTTCCTGGTAATTTCACCACAGAGAGACAGAGCATCACGGAGTTTGCACAGAGAAATTCATTTTTCCGACAGACTCCTAAAGCCAGGTGTGAATCAGACAGTCGTAGGCCCGAAGGAATTTCATACCTTCAGTGTCGAACGACTTTTTTGCAAAGCTTTATTTACTAATCATTGCTCAGAGATTTAGTATTCGTCATCATGACAGAGCCAACCTACGATAAAAACGCGGTCGTCGCTTTGCTAAACGAAATTCTCGAAACAGAACTGGCGGGAGTGGTGCGCTATACGCATTATTCCCTGATGGTCTTTGGTTACAGCCGTATTCCGATTGTCAGTTGGTTGCGCGGTGAAGCGACCACCTGTCTGGCGCACGCGAATGAAGCGGGCGAGATGGTGACGCATCTTGGCGAGCATCCATCTCTGAAAATCGGCGGACTGCTGGAGACACAGAAGCACGGCATAAATGACATCCTGAGCGAATCGCTGGAAGCTGAAAAGGAAGGCCTGACACTTTACAAAAAATTACTCGAGCTGGTCCGCGATCGATCGGTCTTTCTCGAAGAGTATGCGCGCAAGATGATCGCTGAAGAAGAAATGCACCTCGGCGAAGTCAACAAGATGCTGCGCAAACCGGGTGAGATCGAGCGATTCAGGACTCAGTGATTTTTTTGAGTACGGCAGCATGTTGACGAGTGACGTCGGGTTGGTTGGTGGCGTCCGCTCGAGTCAGACTTTTACGGCATAGGCATTTTGATTCAGCTTCGGAAAAGGCAGGGGCCACCGGGCCCTTGCGTCAGGATATGAAAGCCCCGACATTCGCACTCATACTCTTCTTACTCGCTGCTTCTCAGAATTCGTCAAGCGCTTCCTCACAAGCGGGAAGGCTGCAAGCGGGCACGCTCTGCGCAAGGGACGAGCGCATCATCTTCAGTTGTCCGATTCGGCGCCCGGCAAAAATCGCTTCCCTCTGCGCGTCAAAGGATCTGACGAGCGAGCGCGGCTACTTGCAGTATCGATTTGGTGTTCCTGAAAAGATCGAGTTGCAGTTTCCGCAGGATCGAACCGCGACCCAGCAGAAGTTTCAGTACACGCACTATTTTCGCGCCCAGGTTGATCTAACTGAAATCAGCTTCACGATCAACGGCTACGAATATCAAGTAACCGATGATTACAACGGCGAAGAGAAACCCGCGCAGACAATTCAAGGAGTTAGCGTCACTGCGCCGGGAAAGCCGAACGAAGTTACTTTCACTTGTCGCGCCAGACCCAAAGCTGATTACGCGGATTTGCAGGCAGTGCTGCCGAATGGGCACTGAGCACTGATGAGAACTTTCACTGAAGGCTTCACACCTAATACCGCATGATTGATCCCACGGTAATGGCGGCGCTGGCAGGCGTAATAGGCGCGATCATCGGCGCGGTGCTGGGCGGCGTGTTCGCCCTCAAAGCCGCCAAGCGCCAGGTTGAAGTAATGCTGCGTCAGAGTCGCGGCGATGTGAACGAGCGACTCTACAATCAGAGTCTTTCCATAATGAAGTTCTTTGCTGAGAATCCTGAGGTGCGACCTTATTTCTACGACAACAAGGACATTGCTCGCGCCGGTAGTGAACTGGAGACACTTAAGGTTTTGAGCACGGCCGAAATGGTTTCCGGATTCATGGAACTGGTGGCGCTTCAGATTGAGGATCAACCTGCCGAAATCCAACCCAGATGGCAAGCCTATATTGTCGATGGATACAACTCCAGCTCCGTGCTGCGTGAGCATATTGCAAGCTGCCGCGCCTGGTATGCCGATGACTTTCTCAATCTGCTGCCGGCTGCGTCTTCAACAACCGCAGAACATAAGACGTTCGACCGACGGGATGCGTGAGCTTGCGCCAGCGCGAGAGCCGCTTCTCGTTTACTATTTCAAAACCGCAAGCCTGGAACAGATGTCGCCATTCTAATTCCGAGCGAAATCTACATGGGCCTGTGCGATCTCTCCATTGCCGATCATGAATCCAGCAAACGCCCTTGTCCCACCACGTCTGCGGAATGTCTTCATAAATTAATGCCAACCCACCGGGACGCAGAACGCGCCGTGTCTCTTCGAGGATGACCTGGACAACCTGCGCGTGATGAAGCACGTAACAAAGCAACACTGAGTCGTATGAACTATCCGCGACCGGAAATCGCCGGCCATCGTAACAGCAATAGTCGATTGGCGCTTCGGTATGGTTCGTTACATCAATCCCGACGACGCCGGTGCCGAGCATTGCGCTCAGGTGATGCGCGATAAAACCGTTGCCGCAACCCACGTCGAGTACTTCAGATCCGCGAGGAATGGTCCGCGCAATTTCCAACGCCATGTCATAAGCACGGCCGACCTTGCGCCGGCGGCGTTCACGCGCCACGCGGCGTTTGATACCGTCGACCAGGACATCAAGTAGTTCTCTGCGCCATCTCTGCGAATTCAGCGTCTCTGCGGTGAACTCTTCAGCGCTGGACAAATCACCGCTGAGACGCAGAGGACGCAGAGGTGGCGCAGAGAAGAATTGTTTCGGCCTGGACTCTGACTCGATTCGAGAAATGATTTGCGGCATCGCGTCGATAATTAGCAACCACAATGCCGACTCGATCTCTTAGACTCTTGGGAGGAATTCTCATGACGGATTCTGGTGGCGCGAGACGATCGCGACCGTTGTCCGCCAGAATCGTCCGACAAAAGCAGCCATTATTATTGATTGCTTTGGCGCCTACAGGTCACCCGCAGTTACCTATCTTCTAACGCTAATCAACCAGATATAGAAATAGGTTGCGGTGGCAGCGGCAATAAGTAAGAGAATTCCCAGAATGACGCTAATCCAACGCCTCCTCCCAAAGAGCAGCATGAGGCCGGCGATGGCCGGAGTGACTATCGAAAACTGACTGATGAGAAGGATATCATCAATCTCTCTGCGAATTGCGTTGGGAAATCGGACCTTATATCGAAACGCACTTTGTGCATTCGCAAGTGAAGGTGGCGCAAGAATGAAATGATAACCCGCGCTCGGATGCGCGGACATATCCGGGTCAAAGTAATCCCAGGGAGGAAACAAGAGCATCAGAACGACCGCGACGAGTCCGACGATTAGTACTCTCTTTTGCCTGGAGTTCATCTACTAAACACTTCTGCCGCCCGCTCGCGCAATAAAATGATTCTTGATCCCAGGGTTATTAACCTGGCGTGCCTCGGGCGTTCATTGGCGCGCACCTTTCCTACTCTTCTCACTTTGTGCGGACGAGAAATCCGCGCTCGCGGCATTGACTAACGCCCGTGCATTCCGCTGCAAGCCAGAAAGTTTCGCGCGCTTCATCGCGCTCCCGCGAAAACGTTTGGCGTAGGTCTCAGGCGTGAGCTGTTGAATCTCAGAGAGGGAAGCGTTGACGTTGCCAGCGCGTGGTTGAAAGCGCGATTCGGTAGTAACGCTCGTCATCTGGTTCCAGGGACAAACGTCCTGGCAAATGTCGCAGCCGTAGAGCCACCCTTCGAGATGTTCAGCCACGTCAGCGCGCATTTCAGTGGCGCGCGATTCTATGGTCGCGTGCGAGATGCACAGGTTAGCTTCAAGCACGTAAGGTTCGACAATCGCACCCGTGGGGCAAGCATCGATGCAGAGTGTACAGCTTCCACATTGATCGGCGATTTCGGTTTCATCGGGTTCGAGATCCAGGTTCAAAAGCAATTCGCCAATGAAAATCCAGGAGCCAAATTCCGGCGTAATCAGATTTGTATGTTTGCCTATCCAGCCTAGGCCGGCGCGCGCGGCCCAGGCTTTGTCCATTACGGGTTGAATGTCAACGCAGACTTTGCCTTCCGTATCCGGCCATTGCTCGTTTATCCATGACAGCAACTCGCGTAATTTGCCGGCGACAATCTCATGATAATCATCGCCCCAGGCATAGCGAGAAATTTTTCCGGTCAACGACTCAGATTTGGCCCGCCCGCATCCACCACCCCAAGCGGGCTGCCCGCTTGGGGACCCCGGTCCGCAGGCGGTTCTGAAGAAAAGTCGCGGATCGGTTCGCTGCGCCGGATCGCGCTCCATCCACTTCATCTCACCGTTAAGCCCACGTGCCAGCCACTGCTGTAAGCGGCTGTATTCTTCGGTCAGGCTCTCTGCCCGCGCGATTCCTACTTTGGAAAACCCGAGCTGTAACGCGCGCTCCTTAATCTGTGCTGCGACTGACGCCTCAGCCGGTCGCTCTTTTTCTAAAGTCATCTGTAAGCAGTATAAACAGGATCAAACCGACGGACATAACCAGACTGCGAGATCAGTGGTGGGCCAAAAAAAAGGCGCGCCTTGTCAGGCGCGCCGTGGCTGTGGGTTGAAGGTTACGAGCTGATTACCACTCGAAGCGAACGGCCATCTGCACCTGACGCTCGCGGAATAGTGTGCTGTCAGCGCCGGTGGTCTGGCCGAACGGAGTGTTGAAGTTTAAAGTCGTACCCGAGAGGTTATAGAGCGTCGTATTGACGCTGGTAACCTGAGTGCGATTGAAGAAGTTGAAGGCCTCGGCCAGCACTTCGATTTTTGCCTTTTCGCCAATCGGGAAACGACGAGAAAGGCGCAGATCGAGGAACAAGAAGTTGCGAGCCAATCCGGGATACCGGGTTGCACCGCCCGAACCATTGATACCGCCACCGGGCGTAAAACAGGCGGGGGTGGTGGCTGGGTCGCTACCCGCAGGTCCGATACAAACCCCTGTGGCCGCGTTGGGTGTGAATCCGGCCGCGGAAGCGCTGATCGACCCAGACACATTGCCGCTATAACGCTGTCCCGAGAACCAGTTGAAGATCGGGGCAATCGTCCAGCCGTTAAGCAGGGCTCGGGCTGCCTTGTTGTCCTTGTTCTTATAGCTGGTGTTGTAGACCAGGCTGAAGGTGAACTTGTGACGCCGGTCGAAGCTGGACAGCGCATTCTCGCCACTCTGGTCGAAGGCATTGAACGGCAGGTTATTTGATGTAAAGGTAACCGAACTCTGACCGTTATCGAACGCTCGTGACAAGGTGTAGTTGCTCTGAATTTGCAGGCCGTTCGTCAGACGACGATTGAACTGGAGAACCAGCGCGTTGTACTTGGAAAATACGTCGCTGCGAATCTCAGTGATTTGAGCGTAGAGAGGGTTTGGTCTGGCGGTCGTAAAAGCAGTCCGCTGACTGGCGCCGAGGAAAATCGGCATGCGGAAAACTCGTCCATCCGCTGGTCCACCCACCGCCGTCAGGTTCACAAACTGAAAGTTCGGGCTGCCTGGAGCCGGCAAATTAGTGTCGACAAAGTTGGGGAGGTACTGGCCATAGCTAAACAGGTACGAAGCTGAGACCACGGTGTTGTGCGCGATCTCACGTTCAAAGACCGCGTCTAATTGCTGGATCCGCGGCAGCTGGAAGTTCGATGCAAAGTACTGAATTGCGCTGGGGACCAGAGTTCCGGCAGCCAAAAGGTTCGGATAGCTTGGAGAGCCGGCACTGCCTGCTTGCAGGGTCACTTGGCGCTGGGCCACGT
>QHXH01000045.1 GCA_003222855.1 Acidobacteriota bacterium | reverse complement strand
GGATTCGCGTACGTAGAAATGTTCGCCGGGCGCGGCATTCCTGTCGATCAATTCGGCCCGCGGCTGTCATTCTTTCTCGATTGTGGGCTCGACGCTGAGTACATCGCCCTCGCTCGCGTGTCGCGTCGCATCTGGGCGATTGGAATGCGTGACGTGTTCGGCGCAGGACCGAAGGCGCAGCTTTATAAATTGCACACGCAAACCAGCGGGCGCTCGCTGATTGCCGCCGAGTTCAAAAATAATCTCACCCGCACCGCCGCGGAATTAGTCTTGGCCTACATGAACGCCACAAATTCATGTCATTCGAACAGCGCGGACGAACCGTTCACCACGCCAAGTGAAGAGTGGATCCGGCTCGCCGCGCATGGGCAGGCAATCCTGCTTGAGGAATCCGGCATTTTTAAACACACCATGAACATGCTGAGCGGTTCGCCCGGAATGAAAGCCGTCGAGCGCGCAGTGGAAGCTGCGATTCTCGATGAATTCCGCGAGATCGAACGGCTGGGCGGTGTGCTCGCAGCGGTAGAAGAACGCTATCAACGCAGCCAGATCCAAAACGCATCGCATCGTTACGAACAACAAATTTACGATGGGACTCGCCCAATCATCGGATTGAATCGCTACCGCGACGGGGCTGATGAAATTCCGGACGTGAAACTTGCGCGTACTCCGCGGAGCAAACAGCAGTTGCAGGTCGATCGGCTTGCGAAATTCAAAAAAAAGAACGCAGAGAAAGCCAAGCGTGCACTGGACAAATTGGCGGGAGCCGTCGAGCGCGGTGAAAACTGTTTTCCCACGTTGCTCGAAGCCGCGGAGGTTTGTTCGCTAGGCCAGATCACCGGTCGTTTGCAGGAAGTTGTCGGGCGCTTTCGCCCGATGGTGTAGGTAGGGACGGCGCGTTGCGCCGTTCGGTCATCGCAGCGCGATGACCCGACCGATTGTTATCGCACGCGCTTGCAAGCGCTCCGCCAAAAGCTTTAAGGGGAAGCAATGCCTGGCAAAGCGTACATCGGCACTAGCGGCTGGAATTACAAAAGCTGGCGCGACGGTTTCTACGGCGATAAGCCGCAGAAAGAATGGCTTCGCTTCTGCGCGGAACGTTTTACTGCAATCGAGGTCAACGGCACCTTCTACAGACTCCAGGAGAAAAGCACGTTCAGGAAATGGCGCGACCAGACACCGGATGGATTTGCTTTTGCCATCAAAGGCCACCGTTACGTCACGCACAACAAGAAGCTGCTCGACGTGGAGGATCCTGTGATTCGTTGTCGTGAATCGGCATCGCCCCTTGGCAAACGCCTCGCCGCTGTGGTCTGGCAGCTTCCGGCGTCGCTGAAAAAGGACATCGAGCGGCTGGAGAAGTTTGTAAAAAATCTGCAGCGCTGGAAAAGCACGCGACACGCGATCGAGTTTCGTGACAAGTCGTGGTTCGATGACGAAGTAGCCGAATGCCTCAAGTGCCGCGCAATCGCCGTCTGCATGTCCGACGCGCCCGACTGGCCAATGTGGGACGAAGTGACAACCGATCTGGTTTACATCCGCTTGCACGGGCACACGCGGAAGTACGCATCGAGCTATAGCAAGGCCGCGCTCAGGAAATGGGCTACACGCATTCAAACGTGGTTGAAAGAAAATCGCGACGTGCACATGTATTTCGACAACGACGCCGAAGGCGCCGCCCCGCGAAACGCGCTCACGCTTTTGGAAATCTTGCGCTGATCAGGCCATGAATTGCTCCGACAACTCGGACACCAGTTGTTCGCGATTGTTCGGACGAACTTCGATCATAGTTACATCAGGCCGTTTTTTGATCGCATCGGTGAACGGAAATGATCGCGCGGTAACCGTACCAAGAATTGGCGCAGCGCTGTCAAGCGCCTCGTTCACCGCTTCGCGAAAAATGGCCGACCGGATTTCCATTGGTCCAATTTCGTCAATCACAACAAGTTGCCGCGCACGCACGGCTGCGCGCAGGGCTGCGACCGCTATAGTTTCCAGAGCGGACAAATTGAGTCCATATTTCCCGAGGCGCTCAGGGGTTTTGAAATCTACACGGGCAAATCCGGCTTCTTTGCCGTCGAGAGTTACAATCTTGAATCCGACACGCTGCCCGCGCTCGCGGATTTCCTCCGTGTAAAAACCGCCGGCTGGCAACGCCAGCTTGTTGACGATGCGCTTGATCAGCGTCGTCTTCCCGCACCCGGGACGACCGGTGAGCAACACTTTTTTCCTCATTCAACAAGTTCGTATCGGTCGTCGTAAAAGACCGCTTCGTATGTCTCGGACGATTTCTTTACGAGTACGAACGCGGCGAAGCGAAACGACTCACGGGCGCGGCGTAGCTGCGCTTAACATTTCGGCACACCGCGCCTAGGGAATCCAAACACGGCAGTTGTCGGCTGTCATGACAAACGCGAGCGGCAATTCGATGATCTTTGGGCCATGGCGCAACCACCATTGGTGAAGTGTGTTCACTGTCACATTGTCAAACGTAGGATCTCCTGAAGACTTCAGAATTTTCACTTCGGTAACCATACCAGTCTGGTTCACGTGTATCTCATAGACGCCGCGGCCTTGTTTCGATGTCCAAGGCGGGTTTGCTGGATAAACCGGCATCGACGCTTTGATCACGTTCTCCTTTCCCAGAAAAGGTGCCAAGGCATGATCCAACCGCGGCGCCTTCAGCACGCGAACCTCCATAACGACTGAACCACGTCCGAACGCGAGAGTGAAGGTGATCGGAAGTCTTACCTTGCTCACGGTGCCGGGTCTGAACCGCCACTGACTAAATGCGGAGATCGCTGCATTATCCAGGATTTGGGCGCCCGTGCTGACTGCCATCACTGCATTGCTCACATTGCCCGTGGCTGGATCGATCGTTAGAATGGCGACTCCGGATCCCTGTAGATGCCTTGCACGGGCTTCGTATGGATAAGTGGGTCTTGGTGTATAAACAGCGAGGGCTCGATACTCTTCCCGCCAAGGTGCAAACGTCGTTTCATCAATTCGAGCAGGCGCCAACTGCGGCCACAGCAGAAGCGCTACTAAGAACAACCACATCACTTTCCGACCGCGCATACAAACGTCCAATGTACCATGCCTCATTGGGTAAAAACTGACCTCGAAGAATAGAGAGAGGACGCACAGGATGAAAGCCAAAAGACAATGATCGTCGCGTGCGCTCTTGCCGGACCGTAGCGGAGCATACACATGTTGCCTGTGTGCCCAGCGGAGTTTGCCCCGCTGAATCAAAGCGGCGGAGTACAACTCCGCTAGGCGCACAGACCAGGAGGTCTATGTTCCAGCATGGCGTTGGCAATGCGCGCAAAACCAGGCAGTGCGGCCGCCGATCGTTGCCGATTTTAGTTCGCGTCCGCAGCGGGGGCATTTCCCGCCCTTGCCGCGATGCGGCAGCAGCCATGATTTGGGCATTCGATCGACGTCTGCCTTGGCCGTGATTGCCCTTTCCAAAACGTAGCGCGTGGCGCGGAATAGTTTCGTAACTGCTTTCTCCTTCAGACCTGAAATTTGCGTCGCCGGATGAACTCGGGCGCGGAAAAGAATTTCATCTGCATAAATGTTTCCGATCCCGGCAATCAACTTCTGGTTGAGCAAAATCGTTTTCACTGCACCCCGATGCGTTCGCAAGAGCTCGCTGAATTGCGAGAGGCTGATGTCGAGCGCGTCCGGACCGAGGCCACGTTTCCGCAAGTATTCATCTACATCCTCAACCAAGCTGACCTCGCCGAATTTGCGCTGATCCTCGAATGCAAGGCAGTAGGTATTCGCGAAAACAAAGAGCACTCGCGTATGCCTAGGCGCATCCTCCTCGTGCTTGAAGCACAGAAGCGAACCGGTCATGCCGAAATGCAATCGCAGCCAGAGGTCTCGATCGGCACGCACGAAAAGATGTTTGCCGTGGCGGCGGCTGGATTCGAAGCGGTGTCCTTTCAATCGCCGTGCAAGCTCCCGCGCAGAAACGCCTTTCAACACGTACGCGCTCCGCACATCGACGCCGGTGATTCGCTGGTGCAACGACGTCGCGTCGAGATATCGCTTGAAGCTTTCGACATCGGGCAACTCTGGCATGCCTGTTTAAGTCACTTGTCGCACGGACGATTGCGTGGGTCACATCGTTGTTGAAGGTTAGCCAGAGCGATGTCCTGTGAGGAGATCGATGACTTTCTGCGGCTGCTAAAAGAGTCGCCGTCCGGCGCCGTTTTCAATCCGTGGTGGCAAGTCGATGAGCAAAACGATATTGGCTGGAATGCACCAAGCATACGACGTAAACAACTACGCGCGTATCTGCAACGACGTTTTGCAAAAGCAAAGCTCGCACTGATCGGCGAAGCGGTCGGTTATCGAGGCGGTCACTTCAGCGGAATCCCAATGACTTCTGAGCGAATTCTGCTCGGACGAAGTGATAAGGTCCCGATGAACTCCGACGATCTCTTCTCCGGCATTAAGCCGCGGCGCACGAGCAAACCTGAAAAATGTCCGGACGGTTTTTCCGAACCGACAGCAACCATTGTATGGATTGCGCTTTTGCAGCTTGGCTTCAAGCCAGACCAATTCGTGCTGTGGAATGCGTTCCCGTGGCATTCATTCGATCCGCACCGCGGCATGTTGAGTAACCGTATGCCTAACAAGTCCGAGCAAGCTGCCGGCCTGCGGGGGCTCAGGGCTTTTCTCGAATTATTTCCGTGCGAACACGTCGTGGCGCTAGGAAAAATCGCCGCCGCTCAGCTGCAAAAACTTGGCGTGAATGCGCACTGCGTCCGCCACCCAGCCTCCGGCGGCGCTAGACTCTTTCGCGCGCAAATCGCCGAGATTTTGAAAACGCGGAGAGACTAAGCCACTTAGCTCAGTACGGCGACGGCGCTTAGGTCCGTTCACTTCGGCGGTTCGCTCTTTTTGATCAATGCCGTCAAGAGGTCGATCGGAAGGGGGAAAAACGTCGTGGTGTTATGTTCGCTGGAGATTTCGCGCATCGTTTGCAGGAAACGCAGTTGCAGCGCAATCGGTTCCTTGCTCATCATCGCTGCGGCCTGCACCATTTTTTCCGCAGCTTGAAATTCGCCTTCGGCGTTGACGATCTTTGCGCGGCGTTCGCGCTCGGCTTCGGCTTGCTTCGCCATTGCGCGCTTCATGGTGTCGGGCAGCGCAACGTCCTTCACCTCGACCGCCGTGACTTTGACGCCCCACGGTTCGGTTTGCCGATCGATGATCTCCTGCAACTTCTGGTTGATCGACTCACGCTGCGAAAGCAGGTCATCCAAGGGGGCCTGGCCGAGTACGCTGCGCAACGTCGTCTGCGACATCAGCGAAGTGGCTTTGAGAAAGTTCTCCACTTTCACGACGGCGGCTTGCGGATCGACCACGCGAAAATAGACCACCGCATCCACCGTCACCGGCACGTTATCACGCGTCATTACCTCCTGCTTCTCGACGCTGATGGTGACGACGCGCAGATCCATTCGCACCATTCGATCGACAATCGGGATGAGAAAAATCAACCCCGGCCCTTTCGCGCCGAGTAATTTCCCGAGGCGAAAGATCACGCCTCGCTCATATTCGCGCAGGATACGTATGGCCTGCGGCAGAATGATTATGGCAAGAATGATGAGCGGTACGGCCCAACTAATTAACTTTGGAAGCGCTTCAATTAATGGCATGGCTTTGTTCTCCTTTGGCTTTCAGTTTTACAGTTAATCCTTGCAC
>QHXH01000044.1:1763-31920 GCA_003222855.1 Acidobacteriota bacterium | reverse complement strand
AATCACGACGGTATCCACATCCATGGCATCGCGCAGCCGATCGAGAAGTTCCGCCAGCAACTTGTCAAGTGAAAGGTGGGCCAGGGCAATCTCAGTGACGATCTGAACTTGCCGCATGCGTTCCATCGTTGCTTCAAGCTCGAGGCGGGCGCCCTGTTCGCGTTCGTACAATTTCGATCGTTCTGCTTCGACGCGCTGGCGCTCAACGAATTGGCCGATCTGGTTTCCGATCGCGGTCATGGCATCCAGCAGCGACGGGTCCGACGATTGATGTTCACGGGTAAAGAATTCCATCACACCAGAGACCTCGTCGCCGAACTTAATTGGAAATCCGAACGCTGAATGCAGGTCGGCTTGCGAAGCAGCCGCGCTGCGGGGGAAATTGGGATCTTGAGCAAGGTCGCGGATCCAGTGCGACAGGCCATCGGCCCAAATCCTGCCCGGAAGACCAACTCCGCCACTGAAAAGATGCCCTCGACTGGCCGCCGCAAAATCATTTGCGCCTAACGAATCGATCTGCCAGCTTGCGAGCCAGCGCAATTTGTTCGTTTCGCGATCGGCGATCCACAGTTGGCCCAAGTCCCAGCCCAGACTCTTGCATATTGCTTGCAACAGTTGTGGCGCAGCACGCTCCAGCGATGCGGCAGCCGCCAGAATGCGTGCCGCTTCGTACTGCACCGTCAGCCGGCGCTCCATCCGTTTGCGTGCCGTAATGTCGCGCGAGTTTATGACGATGCCGCTGATGGCTGGATCATCGAGCATGTTGTGCGCGGTAGCTTCATGAGTTTTCCATGATCCATCCTTATGCTTAATGCGAAACTCCGTGCTGATTATGTAGTCCGGCTGCGTCAGCCCGGCCGCAAACAGCTGCTGCAACTGCGGAACATCGTCAGGATGCACCAGGTCAAAGGGATTTTTCCCAATCAACTCCTGCGGCTCATACCCGAGCGAATGCTGAACTGACGGACTGACAAAGCGCCTGGTGCCGTCACGATTCAGCACGGTGATAATGTCCGTGGCGTTTTCTATCAGTGAGCGCAACCGCTCTTCGTTTTGTCTCAGAGATTCCTGGGCCTGCTTTCGCTCCGTGATATCACGCGCGATGCCTGCGAAGAAACGCTGACCGTCTTCAGTAAACTCTCCGAATGAAACTTCGAGCGGCACTTCGACACCGTCCTTGCGGAGCCCGGTCAATTGAACTGCCTGCCAATCCATGTGGCGGTGGCCGGTGGCGAGATACCGCTCCAGACCAGAGCGATGAAAATGCCTGAGATATTCAGGCATAAGCATTGTGAGCGATTGTCCGATCAATTCAGCTTGTGAGTAGCCAAAAATCTTTTCTGTGGCCGCATTCGTGAACAACATGATGCTTTGTTCGTCGATGGTGATAATCGCATCAGAGGCTGTCTCGGCGATGACGCGCGAAATCTTGCTTAAATCTATCGGCGGCGCGGCTGGTTTGTTCGAGCTGGAATTGTCCATGCGGGTAGTCGAAAAGCTAATCCTTTTCTCAATCGTGAGTCAATTGACGGCTTTGATTTTGGACCGATTTGAGCAGCAATGCGAATCCTCACCTTGAGATACTTATCAGAATTCCGTCCACGGAGGGAACTTCGAAGTAGTGAATCAGTTTCAAACGAAAAACACGATCCACGAAGTCACACTAAACCGCGCGAAAAAGCGCCCATGTTTCCCGAGGCTTCGTGTGATTTCGTGGATCCTGCGCTGGCACCGAAAACAAAAAGACCTTAAGAATGACCCAATACCAGTTTCGAACAGCTCTTTGACAATCCGCAATTTGAAGCTCAACAATCGAAGATTGAATGTATCCGGCGGGTAATCTCTTCATTCCGATTCAGCATGGCCGGCTCGAAGCAATCTTGAAAGAGCCGCGCGCACAGCCGTTTACGGGCGTCGCGCTCGTGCTGCACCCGCATCCGCTCTTTGGCGGCACGATGCATAACAAAGTTGTGTTTCGCGCGGCCTCGGCTTTGAATGATGCTGGACTGATCGCCTTGCGAATTAATTTCCGTGGCGTGGGGCAAAGCACGGGTGAGCACGATGAGGGCCGCGGTGAGCGCGAAGACGTGCGCGCCGGTTTGGATTATCTGGCTGAGAATTATCCGTCGCAGAAGATCACTTTGTGCGGATTTTCATTTGGGGCGCGGGTCGGCTTGGAAGTAGGGCTGATGGATGATCGCGTCCTGCGAATAATTAGTATCGGCACGCCCGTCGATAAATATGATTTCAGCTTTCTCGAGGGTTGTCGCAAGCCCATTCTGTTTGTGCAGGGCGAGCATGATGAGTATGGCAATGTCGAACGCCTGCGTGAATTAGTTGCCCGGGTTGGCTTGAATGCAGCCGCTGAATTGCGCGTCATAAAAGGAGCGGGACATTTCTTTGACAATCAATTGGAGGAATTGAAGCGAGTGATTACCGAATGGTGTCAGAAGCCCGACCGTTAGGGAGGGCCGCACTGTTTAGCCGCGCTGCGACGCACGCCGCATGAAGATTATCGTCCGCGTCGATCACTGCCAGCAGAAAGCCCGTGTCGAGCAATGCCGCCATTAACGCAGACTCCACCCCTCACGCCGGTCGGCAGCTTCGTCGAGGATTGACTCGGCTTCAGTTGAGAGCGAGCCATTCCCGCTGCGAGCGATAGCGATAAATGAATAGCTCTTCGTTCTCTTATTTGCCTGGGTCGGCTTGAGGCTTTCAACAAACGCCATTACCTGCCGTTGCTGATCATCCGTCAGCTCTCGCACTTCTTCTTACAAGCGGAAGGCACGGCCCATTTATTTCTCCAAGTATCCACACGCGCCCAACAACGATTACTGAGTGGGTGTCCCAAGCTCATTCGTCGTATCCAGATAACCAACGACGCACTCGCGAATCAGCTGATACTGACATTCATAAACAGCATCACCAAGACCAAACGGATCGGCAATCTCTGTCCCGCGCCGTTGCGGATCGAAAGACCCCAGGAAACTGATGCGATCGGGTGAGATGCCGTAATCCCTCGTCAGCGCGTCGGCGTGAAATTGCTCCATCACGAAAAACCGGCCGATTGCATCGAGAGGAAGTTGGCGAACCCAGGTTGGTGATTCCGGTGGAGGTGAGGTGTTGTTTCGCAGGCAGGTCATCGCAGTCTCTTCCAATTGCGGCTGGTCTGAGAAATCAAGAACTCCGGCCGAATAGACCTCAATCGGTAAGGCTCGTTTCTTAACCTCATCCACGAAGATCGCGTGCGCCATCACGCTCCGGCAGCGGTTCGCGGTACAGATGAGGGCGACTGATGTCATTACCGAAAAGGGCTTCGCGGGGCAGTAGCCCGACCGTAAGGGGGGCGTATTACTCTCAAGTTTGTTTTACGCCCCCCTTACGGTCGGGCTACTGCACCAAATACCCTTGCGCGATCAACAATTCCGCATTAAGGATTGCTGCCCCTGCCGCGCCGCGAATCGTATTATGGCCCAAGGCGACGAATCGATAATCGAGCACGTTATCGGGCATCACGCGGCCGACCGTGACACTCATTCCATTTCCTGAATCACGATCGAGACGCGGCTGCGGGCGATCGTTTTCGTTTCTTACAATGATTGGTCTTTCAGGCGCTGAATGAAGTTTCAACTGTTGCGGCTGGGACGTGAAGGAAGCGAGCGCTCCGCGGATGTCATCAATCGATACTGCTGTCTTCAATTTAACCCGGATCGACGCCATGTGACCATCGCTTACGTTGACGCGATTACATTGCGCGCTCACCGTCATGTCTGGCCCGGCAATCGCGCCGTTCTGACAATGACCAAGCAACTTCAAAGTCTCAGCTTCGATCTTCTCTTCTTCGCCGCCGATAAATGGAATCACGTTGTCCGTGGCGTCGAGCGAAGCAACTCCCGGATATCCGGCGCCGGAAAGCGCCTGCATCGTGGTGACGACGCACGAGGTAACGCCGAACTTCGTATGCAGCGGTGCGAGTGCCATCACGATCACAATCGCCGAACAGTTTGGATTAGTAACGATGAAGCCGCGATCGAAGCCGCGGTTCTTTCGCTGAAAGTCGATTAGCGCCAGGTGGTCCGCGTTTACTTCCGGAATTAACAGACGCGCAAATTCCTCCTCGGCATCTTTAGCTATTTCGCCCGGCAGACTCGCAAAGACAAGATCACAGTCGAGTGGCGGAGCGGGAGGCTCGACGACGATCTGTTTCACGCGCTCGGGCATGTCGCCGGGCAAGCGCCAGGTACAAGCCTGCGCGAAGGGTTTTCCCTGCGAGCGGCCGGATGCGGCGAGTGCGGTTATTTCGAATTGCGGATGGTCTTCGAGCAGTTGAATGAAGCGCTGGCCCACCACGCCAGTCGCACCGAGAATGCCAACCCGAAATTTCTTCATTGCGATCATTTAACCACAGAGGGCACAGAGAAAATCTAATCAGCCACAAAAAGGCACAAGTAGCACAAAAGGATTATCCACAGCGTCCGTGTTTTCCCCCTTTTCTCGTTTGTGCCTTTTGTGCATTTTCGTAGCTGATTCTTTTTGTTCTTCCTCTGTGCCGTCTGTGGTTAATTCTTCAAAGACTTCAGCGCCTCGCCCAATCTTCGCACGCCTTCGCTCAACTTCTCTTCGTCAGCGCAGAACGAGATGCGCAGAAAACCTTTGCTCTCATCGCCAAACGCGGCGGCCGGAATTGTGACCACTCCCTGTTCGAGGCCGGCTTCGGCGACTTTCAATTCATCGCCGTAACGGCTTACATCAACCATTGTGTAGAACGCGCCTTCCGGCGTAACGCACCGCAATCCCAACTCATCGCGCAACATTCGAAGTAAATGATCGCGCCGCCGATGAAAGATCGCGCGGTACTCTTCACGCGCCGCCGCGGCGCCATCAGTCCATGCGGCCAGCGCAGCTTTTTGCGAAATGCTTGACGCACACGTAACCACATAACCGTGCAGCACCAGTGCCGCGCGCATCACGGCCTCGTCACCCGCGAGCCAACCAATTCGCCATCCGGTCATGCGCATTGATTTGGAAAGTCCGCTCACGATGATTGTGCGCGGATAGAATTCCGAGATCGAAGCCGGGCGCTCCGGCGTGTAATAGAGTTCGCGATAAATCTCGTCGCTGACGATGAAAGCATCTGAACCGCTGGCCGTCACCGCGTCGGCCATCGCTTGCAATTCGTCCTTCGACAACGCGCGCCCGGTGGGATTTGAAGGACTGATGCAAATGACAACTTTGGTTTTAGAGGTTATCTGCTTCTTAAAATCATCAATATCAAAACTGAAATCATTTTTCGCAGGCAGTCGATAAGTGACCATCTTCGCGCCGATCATTTTCAGGATCATCGGATAGGCGATAAAGCCTGGATTTGGTATCAGCACCTCATCGCCTTCTTCAACCAGCGTGCGCAGGATCAAGTACAGCGACTCCTGCGATCCGGCAGTAACGACGACGTTGTCAGTAGAGAGCTTCATGTGCGGATAATCGCCCGCGATTCGTTCACGCAAAGCCGGTATGCCGGCTTGCAAGGTGTAGCCACTTTTCTCTTCCTGAATGACGCGGACTGCTTCGCGAACGATAACTTCCGGCGTCGGCAGGTCCGGTTCACCGAGTCCGAGACTGATACTACCCGGCTTCGCGCGATCCGAAATCTTTCGGATCATGCTCTTCTCGATGCCGCGGAGAAATGGTGGTGGTTGGAATTGGTTCAAGGTGCTTATTTCTAATGTTCGGCAACAGACCTGATTACGGGATACTCTTGGCCCGCAGCCGTCTTGAGACGGCTTTCCCGAAGGGTCGTAGACCAGCGCTTTTAGCGCTGGGTAAGCCGAGGCCGCTGCTCTTAAGAGCGCTTCCAGCGTGCTTTGAATATACAGCTTTAGCATCACGGCTAAAGCCCTATCCAATAAGCCCGTTGAAACGGGCTGTGCGATTCTGGGGCGTCCTAACCCGGGCGTCAAACGCCCGGTCTAGTAACCCTGCGGGAAAGCCGCCTGAACGCGACTAAAGAACGTCGACTCTCTCGCGCTCCGCCGATGTTGAAGTTAAAACCTGCACCGGTACCAACGGGTCAACTTCATCGCAGCGCCTCCTCCAACTGCGTTGCCGCGTCAGTCTTCTCATCGCGATACTTCACGATCACCGGAGCGTAAAGCGACAGTCCCCATTCGCGTCCTTTCTCGGTTTGAATTCGCCTCGCACCTGGTACAACCACAGCGCCTGCGGGGATTTCGATCGGCTCCTTCCCGCTCCGTCGATAAACCTGTTCGCGTACGAGATCGAATACCGGCGTGGATCCCGTGATGATTGTTCCCGACGCCAGCACCGCGCGCTCGCGCACTATGGCGCCTTCATAAACGCCGCAGTTGCCCCCGATAATCACGTCGTCTTCGATGATCACCGGCATCGCTCCCGCAGGCTCTAACACGCCGCCGATTTGCGCTGCCGCAGAAAGATGGACTCGCTTTCCTATCTGCGCGCACGAACCGACCAGCGCGTGGCTGTCTATCATCGTCCCCTCGTCCACATAAGCGCCCGCGTTAACGAACATCGGCGGCATACAGACAACGCCGGGCGCAATGTAAACGGCATCGCGAATGCTCGATCCTCCCGGCACGATGCGCACGCGATCGTCAGGTGAAAATCTCCGTATTGGATAAGTGTCCTTGTCGAGAAACTGCAACGGTGCGTCCGGCGGGGTCATTTCAACAATTGCCCCCATGCGGAAGCCGAGCAGAATGCCGCGCTTCACCCACGCGTTCGTGCGCCACTTTCCATCGGCGTCACGTTCGGCGGCGCGAATCTCACCTCGATTTAGCGCGGCTTTGAAGTCATTGAAGAGCGCGAAGTCACGGTCGGAGTAATCCGGGTGGTCGCCTGATGCAAGCTCCTCAATTTGTTCTTGCAGTGACATTGGCAGCAGGTGTTAGAGTACCAACTTTGGTTGGTTAACGGTGTCAGTACCGGGAGCGGTAGCGACCGGGTCGCAGTATTGCAAGAGGTCGAGATTGCCAGCAATTCCTACCCGGTCGCTACCGCTCTCGGTACTGACCTCGTTTGTCGAAGTCGGTACTCTAACGCCGTTACGCAGCGACATGTGCACTCTCCAAAACGCCGAGCTCGGCTAGTACTTCGCGAATCCGCGTGCGACTCTTTTCCTGGATCGGCACGAGTGGCAAACGAAAATTCTCTTCCAGCAATCCCATCAGGGCCATCGCGGCTTTGACAGGACCGGGACTTGATTCGATGAAGTTCACTTCCATCAGTGGCAGCAAACGATAGTGCAACGCGCGCGCTTCGCCCCATTTCCCATCAAGCGCCAGATTCGTCATACGCGACATTAGATCGGGGACTTCATTCGACGCCACGCTAACTATTCCTTCTGCCCCCAGCGCGATCAGCGGTAAGGTCACCGCGTCGTCGCCTGACAAAACGGAAAAGTCCGCCGGCCGCTCACGCAGTATCTCCATGATCTGCGTCAGGTTTCCGGACGCCTCTTTAACCGCCACGATGTTCTCGCAATCCCTTGCCAGCCGCAGCGTCGTCTGGGCAGCGATGTTCGACGATGTGCGGCCCGGCACGTTGTAAAGCATGATGGGCATTTCCGGAACAGCTGCAGCGATCGCGCGAAAGTGAGCGTACAAACCTTCCTGTGTGGGCTTGTTGTACCAGGGAGCGACTTGCAGCACTGCGTCAGCGCTCGCGTCTCGCGCCCGCTTTGAGTATTCGATGGCCGACGCAGTCGAGTTGCTTCCCGCGCCGGCAATAACTTTTGCGCGTCCGCGTGCGACTTCAATCGTCAACCCAATCACGCGCGCATCTTCTTCTTCCGTCATGGTCGCGCTCTCGCCGGTAGTGCCGCAGGGCACCAGCAAACGCACGCCACCTTTGATTTGTCGATCGACGAGCGCGCGCATGCGCTCTTCGTCAATCGCCCCATCGGATCTGAATGGGGTTACCAAAGCCGTCGCGCATCCGCGCATCCAATCAATTTTCATCGTCATGATGGCTGAGTTCCTTTCTAACCTGGATTGCGCTCCGTTAGGAGCGCGATATTTATAGTTACCGACTGCTCTCTTTTCTTTAACTCCTTTAGGAGCGAGATAAACATGTCGCTGAAGGAGCTTAAGATAATTTACCAGGCTCTGCGCGATAAACATTTCGCTCCTACGGAGCGTTCGCTCTAACGATCTCTTCGAACACCTCTGAAAACTCATAGACACCCTTGTGTCCCACAATCCATTGCGCGGCCAGCAGCGCGCCGGCCGCAAAGCCTTCGCGCGATCGCGCTTCATGCGTGATTGTGATCTGATCGGCGACTGAATCAAAACCAAGGCGATGCGTGCCGGGAATGTAACCAGCTCGCGTTGATGAAACGGGCACGTCACGGCCAATGTTCACGCTCGCGATCTGATGAAGGTGCAGAGCGGTTCCTGATGGCGCGTCGCGTTTTCGTTTGTGATGAGCTTCTTCGATAAATGGATCATGCGAGTCCACATTGCGAAACAGCTCAGCCGCGCGCGCCGCGATTCGATAAAAGAGCTGCACGCCGATTGAAAAATTCGCGCCGTGGATTAGAGCGCCATGGTACTGCTCGACGAGCCCTCGCACGTGTTCGAGTTGCGACTGCCAACCCGTCGTGCCGACAACCATGGGCACACCGGCACGGGAACACGATTCAACGTTTTTGGGGACCGCATCAGCGATCGAAAAATCGATGGCGACTTCACACCCGCGCAGCGCACTGGCGAGATCGCCGATGCTGCGCTGGGCGCAATCAAGATCCAGTGTCAGCGCGATTTGATGGCCCTGGTCAACGGCCAGCTTGCCGACCAATTGGCCCATCGCGCCATATCCGATTAGTGCGATCTTCATGGTTGGCAGTACGCCGTTTCAGAACCGCGACGGGTAGCGAGTGGGACAAAGATTCAATTTAAGAACTCGAGTGCATCTTATGTCCACTAAGAAATCGTCGTCGCGGTCGGGTTGAGTACTGATCCCGCTCGCTAACGCTCGCGGTTCTGTAACATTAGCTTCCGTACCAGGTCAACATAGATTTCCACCGCTCGCAATAATTCATCCTTCTTGACTCTCTCATGCTCCGTATGCGCGACTAAAATCGATCCCGGTCCAATCAGCAACGGCTGGCCCCAATTCGACAGATACGGAATGTCAGTGGTGAATCGCGCCAGCATTCGATCGAAGCCGTCGATTATTAATAAGCGCACCGGATCATGAACTGATCGATAGTCGATAGTCACGCGTTCGGCGATCGTATCCTCGAGCAAAGTCTTTACTGAAGCCGCCTCGACCGCCAGCCGAAGCTGCAGCGTTGCCTGTGCTGCGTCGGGAATCACATTCGCGCGCGTGCCTCCCGCGATGATTCCTATATTGCATGTCGTTTCGCCAAACACATCATCACCCGGCCAGGCGAGATTGCGAATATCACTGAGCACATCCAGCAATTTCTCGATCGCCGATTCACCCGCTTCGGGATAAGCAGAATGCGCCGCGCGGCCTTCCGCGGCGATGACTGCTTGCAGCGAGCCCTTGGTCCCGATGGCAAGTTGATTGTCGGTTGGCTCGCCATTGATCAGGTACTCGCACGACTCTGCGAGTGGATGTTGGTTCGCGAGCTTCGCGCCGGCGCTCGTCACCTCTTCGTCAACCGTGAACAGCAGGCCGATCTCGTTGATGCCTTCGAGGCGCAGTTGTTCGGCGGCCGCAATTTGAACCGCGATGATTCCTTTCGCATCGCAGGCACCCCGTCCGTAGATAAACTCGCTGTCTTCGCTTGAGGGGATGAACTGCGGCACAGTGTCCATGTGCGTCGAGAGTACGATGCGTGGTTGAGCTTCCGTCGTGGCGATGATGTTCGATCTCTCGTCTTCAACTTCGTCGCCGGTGACTGAAGGAATATCGATCAGCTCCCGCGTGAGTCTGAAGACGTCCACTGAATTTGCCAATGGATCACCTCCGGGTGGCAGAAATCCGACCAACCGGGGTCCCCACGCGAGCATCTCGCGTGGGGTGGTCGATAGGGACGGTGCCGGCGCCACTCGGCGCAACCTCCCTTACCGCCCCACCCGGGGTCGGGTTTCCGCCAGCTTCGTCTTCAAAACACACTCGATGCAGGCGCTCAATGGCTTGCGCCGCGTGAGCTTCATCAACCATAAAGGTCAGGTTCACACTGGATGCGCCAACTGAAATCATCGAAACGTTAATGTCGCCGATCACTGAGAAGACTCGAGCGGCAATCCCGGGCGTGTTTCGCAAGCCCTCGCCAACCACTGAAATTATTGTGCGATCTTTTTCTACTTCAACCGTTCCCAGCTCTTCAAGATCGGGAATCAATTGCGGCAACGCGCTGGCGTCATCGATTGACAGCGAGACACTCACTTCCGAAGTCGTCACGACGTCGACTGCGATTCGATGTCGATCAAACACTTCGAACAAGGCGCGCAAAAAACCATAGGCGCCGAGCATTCGCGCCGAAGTGACCTGGACTGTGGTGATTCCGGTTTTGTGCGCGATGGCTTTGATTGTTTGCGGCGCGGCTGCTGATTCTGAAACTATCAGCGTGCCTGCTTCGCGCGGCGCGCGCGAGTTACACACACGCACGGGAATGCGCTTGTCGATTGCCGGTTGAATTGTCTTCGGATGCAGGACCTTGGCGCCAAAGTAAGCGAGCTCGGCCGCTTCCTGGTATGAGAGAACCGGGATTGTCCGGGCATTAGGAACGATTCGCGGATCGGCTGTAAGCACGCCGCTCACGTCGGTCCAAATTTGAATCTCGCGCGCCTCCAACGCCGCGCCAATAATCGCGGCTGAGTAATCCGATCCGCCGCGGCCGAGCGTCGTCGTTACCCCTCTCGCGGTACTGCCGATGAAACCTCCGAGCACCGGAATTTTCGCCGCGTGAAGCAAAGGCTCGAGTTCAGTCTTGATCGCGTTCCCGGTAAGGGGTTGCGGCGTCGCTGCGCCATACGCCTCGTCGGTCTTGATGCAGCAACGAGCGTCGACCTGACGCGCGGCCACATCGTTTTGAACCAGTGCGGCGGTCAGCAATTGAGACGAAAGATGTTCACCGTAGGCGACGATCTCATCCTGTAGCGGCGGGCTGGTGACGGGATGCGCGGCGATGATTTTGTGCAACTGCCGAATCTTGCTGCGCGCATCGCCAATCGTCGACGCGAATGCCGGGCACGATTCCTTGTCCAGCAGTTCTCTGGCAATCGTCAGGTGGCGATCAAAATCAGCCTCGAGCGATTTGGTAGCGGCGCGGGCATCGCCGTCGATTGCTTTGGCGACGCTCGCCAGCAATGAATTAGTGAATCCGCCGATCGCCGATACGATGATGACCGGCCGAGAGTTGACCGCCAGTTTGATGATTGCGGCGACGTTGCGGATGGCAGTCGCGTCCTCAACGGACGTGCCGCCGAATTTCATGATCGTTGGGCGCTTTACCATGGATACCGTATGTTTTGAAGCAATTGCGGAAAATCTAGTCAACCACAGAGAACACCGGTGATCAAGCGCGCTTGATAGCGCCCAAAGCTGTTAGCTTGCGCGCAAACTAACAGTTTGCGTTACGAGAACCGAAATTGGACACTACCCTGCTTGATTGACAACTCTGCGCTCTCGTACAATCTCAAACTGCATTCCGTAGGGTATCAAGAGTCAAAGAGATTAGAGTCAAATAAAACAGATGGCTAGTTTCGATAAAGTCTTAACCAAAGTTTTCGGCAGTAGTAACGAGCGCTTCTTAAAGAGCATTCGGCCGGCGATCGAGCGGATAAACGAATTCGAGCCTTCCATTCAGAAGCTTTCGGACGACGAGCTGCGCGCGAAGACGATCGAGTTCAAAGAAAGAGTCGCTGACGCGGTCAAAGACGCGCGCGACAAAGACGATCGCAAGTATCGCGAGCAGGAAGCATTGAATGAACTTCTTCCCGAAGCCTTTGCCGTGGTCCGCGAAGCCAGCAAGCGCACCACCGGCATGCGCCACTTCGACGTGCAGATGATCGGCGGGCTCGTGCTACACCAGGGCAAGATTGCCGAGATGCGCACGGGCGAAGGCAAGACGTTGGTCGCTACTCTGCCTGCTTACCTTAACGCGTTGACGGGTCGTGGCGTCCACGTTATTACGGTCAACGATTACCTCGCGGCACGCGACGCCGAATGGATGGGCCAGATCTATCGCTTCCTCGGTTTGGAAGTCGGCGTCATCCAGAACGACATGGATGATAACAACGAATTCGGCTTCGACTATCTGCGCGACAACATGAAGTTCGATCTGGCGACCTGTGTGCAGCGCGGGCACTATCATGCGATCGTCGACGAAGTCGATTCGATCCTGATCGATGAGGCGAGGACTCCGCTGATCATCTCTGGGCCTTCGGAAGAATCCACAGACAAATACTACCAGGCGAACGCGATCATTCCACAGCTTATTCGCGGCGAAGAGCTGGAAGAAAACAAAAAGACCGGTGACTACGTCGTCGATGAAAAGAATCATTCGGCGGTGTTGACCGAAGACGGTGTAGATAAAGCTGAGCGGCTGCTGGGTGTTGGCAATCTTTACGATCCCGGCAATATGGAGTTGCTGCATTGCGTCGAGCAGGCGCTGAAAGCGCATACACTTTACAGGCTGGATCATCAGTACGTCGTGCAGGACGGCGAAGTGATCATCGTCGATGACTTCACCGGCCGTTTGATGAAAGGCCGCCGCTGGTCCGATGGTCTGCACCAGGCCGTCGAAGCCAAAGAAGGCGTCAAGATTGAGCGCGAGAACCAAACGCTCGCGACCATCACGCTGCAGAATTATTTCCGGCTTTACGAGAAACTTTCCGGCATGACTGGCACCGCGGAGACCGAAGCAGCCGAGTTTCATTCGACTTACAAGCTGGATGTGATCGTGATCCCGACGCACATGCCGATGGTCCGCAAAGACAATCCTGATGTGATTTATCGCACCCTTCCGGAAAAGTGGGACGCCGTCGTCGAAGAGATCAAGGACAGATATGAGCACGGCCAACCGGTATTGGTGGGTACAGTTTCGGTCGAGAATTCCGAGCTGATCGCGCGCCGCTTGCAGCGTGTCGGTGTTCCGCACAATGTCCTTAACGCAAAATTTCATGAGCGCGAAGCTGAGATCGTCGCCCAGGCCGGACGCAAAGGCGCCATCACGATCGCGACGAATATGGCGGGTCGCGGCACCGACATCCTGCTCGGCGGAAATCCGGATTTCATGGCGCGCGAGTTCTTGAAAGACCAGGAAATCGATCCCGACGAAGCGACTGAATCTCAATGGCAGCAGGAATTCCTGAAGGCCAAAGGCATCGTTGAATCGGAACACAAAGAAGTGGTGTCGCTGGGCGGCTTGCACATTCTCGGTACTGAACGTCACGAATCGCGGCGCATCGACAATCAGTTGCGCGGTCGCGCCGGCCGGCAGGGCGATCCCGGGTCGTCGCGCTTTTTCCTTTCACTCGAAGACGATCTGATGCGCATCTTTGCCGGCGACAAGGTCAAAGCGTTGATGGCCCGGCTGGGCATGGAAGAAGGCATCGCGATCGAATCCAAGATGGTCGAAGGCCGCAACTTTGAAACGCGCAAGCACCTGCTGGAATACGACGATGTGATGAACAAGCAGCGCGAGACGATTTACGGCTTGCGCCGCCAGTTAATGGAAGAACCGGACCAGCGCGACTACCTGCTCGGCGAAACGGGCGTCGCGCGCGATCTGCTTGCTGATCTGACCCGAAAATATCTCGACCCAAATGCTTCGCCGGACGATTGGGACGTCGAGAATTACAAGGTCCAGATTCATACGATCTACGCGCTCGACACGGAGGCGGAAGGCATCGATTTCCAAAAATCATCGTCTGAAGAGATCGACGAGTTCATCTGGGAGAAGCTGAAAACGAAATATGCCGAGAAAGAGAAACAGATCGGCGAAGAAGCGATGCGCACCTACGAGCGCATCATCATGCTCAACATTATCGATGCGCAGTGGAAGGACCACTTGCTGGCGCTCGATCATGTGAAGCAGGGAATCGGGCTGGTCGGCTACGGACAGAAAGATCCGCTGGTCGAATACAAGAAAGAGAGTTTTGTTCTGTTTGAGGAGATGCTGGATCGCATCGATACCACGACTATCCGGTCGCTCTTCAATTTGCAAATCGTCGCAGAGGAATCGCCGGAAGAAATTCAGCGCCGCCGACTGGCAGCGAGACGGCGCGGCGGCATGCAGTTCACCGGTCCGAACCAGGGGGCCGCGGCCGCAGGCGAAGAAGCGGGCAAAGTTAAGACTATCACGCGCAGCCAACCGAAAGTCGGGCGGAACGATCCATGTCCCTGCGGGTCTGGAAAGAAATATAAGAAATGTCACGGCGCAATTTGAACTCAGATACATTAACGTCTCACTACCCGGCCCTAAGCGGCGAGTGCGAGGCAAGCCATCTCGCTCGCTCATCGTCGCAACTGCCCCGCAGACTCCGGCTGTTCAGCAAGCTCCGATAAATCCGGTATTCCGAAACTTTCCGATGCGTTTAATTTCCAAGCGGCACGAGTGACATCAACTAATCCCGTAGTTCAATCGATCATTTCAGGCAACGCACCGCCGGCTGCGCGTTCCGCCGCCGCTCGCGGCTTGCTGCCGCTGCCACAGGCGGATCTGCTTGAGGCGCTGGTCCATCTGACAGCCGACAATGATCCGGCGATAGCGCAGGCGGCCCAGGAAACCCTGGCTTCGCAACCACCCGCGGATCTCTTACAGGTTGCCTCGACGGAAACTACCGCGCCGGCAGTGCTTGGCTATTTGGCATCGCTCGGATCAGCCGGCAATGACATCCATGAAGCAATCGCTGCCAACCCGAACACTCCCGACGAAGCGATCGCTTTGCTGGCGGGCGCGACACCGAACACGTCGCTGATTGAATTGATCACACTTAATCAGCAACGGCTGATTCGGGCGCCGGAAATCATCGACGCGGTTCTGCTCAACCCTGCGCGCAGCGCCGAGGCTGAACGCCGCGCAAAAGAAACCCGCCGTGAGTTTTTTGAAAAGGAGCGTGGCGCGCGGCAGATCGCGCAGGAGTTGCGCGCGCGCGGGAACGCTGCCGCCGCCGAATTTTTCGAGAATGCAGAGCTGACAACGCCCGGCGGAGAGCTCTCGATCGACGATGCCTGGGCCATCGCGCAGCACATCGAAGTAGCGGACGTTGACATTGACGACTCATGGCTGGCGCGCGAATTCATCGAGGAGATGCTGATCGAGTCTCCCGAGCAGACAGCCGCCAATGCTCAAGCGGTAATGAATGCCGAGAGACTGGAAGGTGACATTTCGCCCGAACGAATCTCGCTCATCCGCCGGATTATGTTCATGACGGTGAAAGACCGCATGAAGTTGGCAATGAAGGGAGACCGCGAGGCGCGCAGCATCTTGATTCGCGACTCGAACAAGGTCGTCTGCACCGGCGTGATCCACAATCCGCGAATTTCCGCTCAGGAGATAGAAAACATTGCCGCCATGCGGCAGGTCGCCGACGAAGTACTTCGCTTGATCGGAATGAATCGCGCGTGGGCTCGTTCTTATCCCATTATTCACAACCTGGCACGCAACCCTCGCACGCCGATGGCCACCGCCGTCCACATTCTCCCCCGCATTCGCACAAGAGATCTCAACTCGATTGCGCAGAATCGGAATGTCTCTGAAGGGGTTCGCCGGCAAGCCTATCGTTTGTCACAGATGCGTGGACCAGCATAACTGGGGTGACGGGGCCGGCCGAATGTCACGGCTCTGTCACGTTTATCTATTTTTTGCTTGACCGGGAGCCGAGTGCGGGTGTACTTTCAACGTGACTCAGGGCGGCAGGCTTTTTACAAAGCGAAGCGGCAGCTTTTCTTATTCCAGCCGCAGACTTTTTACCGCCGTCAAGCACCACCTTTGAAGTACAGGATCGCACTTAAGCGACGATTCTCAAGTCTGGCCTAGCCACCCTTAGCTACCCGAACCTACCCTGAAATTTTCGCCCCGCCGGTTGAATGATTGGCGGGGCGATTCTCTTTACATTGCCGATTTGCGATTGCCGATTGCCAATTGTTCGGCTCTTGGCGTGAGACTGAGATATTCAGGCGGAACTAGAAAAAATCGGCAATTGGAAATCGGCAATCGCAAATGTCTTACATCGCCAATCCACCGTCAACCTGAATCACCTGGCCCGTGATATAGCGAGCATCGTTCGATAAGAGGAAGCAAACGATCCGCGCGACCTCGTCAGCCTCCGCAAATCGGCCGAGCGGAATTTGTTCGAGGAGTTTTGTCTGGTAACTCTCATCGAGCCCTGCGGCCATGTCAGTTGCGACCATTCCCAGCGCGAGCGCGTTCACGGTGACTTTGCGACTGGCTACTTCGCGCGCCAGAGCTTTTGTCAAACCAATCATGCCGGCCTTTGACGCTGAATAATTTGATTGACCAGCCATCCCGACAACTCCACTGATCGAGGTGATATTGAGAATCGATCCGCCGTCATCCTGGCGCAGCATCACTCTCAACGCCGCCTTCGAAAAGTTCCACGCACCTTTGAGGTTCGTATCAATCACGGCATCCCAGTCGTCTTCTTTCATCCGCAGAATCAGAGTGTCGCGGAGGATGCCGGCATTGTTGACGAGGAAATCAATTCGTCCGAACACGTCTTTGGTTAGTTTCACCATTTCGGCCGCCGCGTCGGTATTCGCAACATCGCCCTGCGACGCCAAACAGCGCACGCCCGATCTCTCAATTTCACTCTTCAAGCTGTCAGCGGCGGCCACGCTCTTCGCGTAGTTGAAAGCCACGTCGGCGCCGCGGCGCGCCAGCTCCAGGGCGATTGCCCGGCCGATGCCCCGTGTAGCTCCGGTAACGATCGCGGCACGTCCGGCAAAATTCTTTTCTTCGGTCAACAGTTGTTTACCTCTTGATGCAATTAGCGATTCGAATTTGTCGCACTATATCAAAGCTTCGATCCAGCACGGAAGCCGGGGGCGGACTCGCTTTCCCTGCGCGCTTCTTTTATTGTAAAGCTTCATTGAGAGTCCGGTGGACGTCCGGGTTTCCGATAACGAATGACTAATAGGGAGGGCATGTGAAGTTAATTGTTCTGGCTGCCGGTTATGCCACGCGACTTTATCCGTTGACGCTCAAACAGCCGAAGCCGCTGCTACCAGTCGCGGGCAAGCCGATGCTGGAGCATGTCCTGGATAATTTGAAGCCGATCAAGGAACTCGATCACATCTACCTGGTCACGAATACGAAGTTCTTCGATCATTTTCAGCGATGGGCTGAAGCATACCGGACGATGCATACACGTGCGCAGCTGAGTATCATCAATGACAAAACGACGAGCGAGGCAAACCGGCTCGGCGCGATCGGCGACCTGAATCTCGTACTTAACGAAGCTCGGATCGACGACGATATCATCGTGGTTGCGGGAGATAATCTGTTCAGCCACAGTCTGGAAGAGTTCGCTGAATTTTGTCGAAGTAAGAATGTTCCGGTCCTGGCTGTTTACGACATTTCGGACCTCGCGCAGGTTAAGAAGTACAACGCGATTGAGATCGATGAAAACGATCGCATCACTTTTTTTGAAGAAAAACCTGAGCACCCAAAAAGCACGCTGACGGGCATTGCTTTGTACTATTATCCAAAATCAGTTTTGCCGTTGATCGAACAGTACATCGCGGAAGGAAACAATCCTGATCAGCCCGGCCGCCTGGTGCAATGGCTGTATCCCCGAATTCCGGTTTACGTTTGGCGCGTGCCGGGCATTTGGTATGACGTCGGCTCGAAAGAAACTTTGGCAGAATCTGTGGAACGATTTCGGTACTGAATGCGTGTGTGAACGGCTAATTGCGAAGGATTGATTTCGTCTGCTTTTATTTTTCCCACCCAGCAACACAACTTTCAGACACTACCCCAAATTTAGTAGTGGGGTAAATGTGTGTTGCTCGCAAAACCCCTCATTGGTCCCAGAGGGACCCAATGTTTATAGAAACTCGATGGCTAACACCATGGAAGCTCCGGAGGAGCGAAATATTTTAATCATTGAGAAGCTCTTATTGCGCTCCTCTGGAGCTGAGAACATCACGGTGTAAGCACGAGCTATAAACACTTGGCCGCTCTGCGGCGAGTTCGATGGCTAGTTCACAACAGCAACACAGAACTACCTCAGTGCTCTGGCCGGCACCTGCTTGCTATCGCAAGCGGTTCTGTACCAAATTATCTTTTTCTTAAAACTCAGAGACTGAAAAGGGCATTGGAATGCTTGATCTGAATTATGTGAGAGAGAACCTTGAGGTGGTGCGCGCCGCTTTGGAAAAGCGCCGGATGTCAGCTGCCGCGCTGGATGATTTTGTGCGCGCGGATGAAGATCGGCGTCGCGTCATTGCTGAATCCGATCGTCTGAACGCTGAGCGCAACAGCGCGAGCCGCGAAATCGGGGCGCTGATGAAAGAAGGAAAGCGCGAGGAAGCGGACGCCCGGCGCAAAGCTGTCGGACATTTGAAAGATCAAATCGCCGAGCTGGATCGAAGGCGTGATACGGCGGAAGCGCGCATGCGCGAGCTGCTTTCGACACTGCCGAATATTCCTCATGCGAGCGTGCCGGCGGGAACAGATGAATCCGCTAACGTTGAAATTCGCCGCTGGGGCGCAAAACCGGAATTCGATTTTGAGCCCAGGGATCACGTCGATCTCGGAGTTGCGCTCGGAATTCTCGATCTCGAGCGCGCGACCAAGATTGCGGGTGCTCGCTTCGCGATTCTCAACGGCGCGGGTGCGCGGCTTGAGCGCGCACTGATCAATTTCATGTTGGAGTTGCACACGCGCGAGCATGGCTATCGAGAAACTCTGCCCCCTTTCATCGTGAATCGAGATTCGCTGTTCGGCACGGGCCAGTTGCCAAAGTTCGAACAGGATCTCTTCAAGTTAGAGGACGAGCGCGGTTTCTATCTCGTGCCGACGGCGGAAGTGCCAGTGACAAATTATTATCGGGAAGAGATTCTCGATGCGTCGAGGTTGCCAATAAAGTGGGTTGCCTACACTCCGTGCTTCCGATCGGAAGCCGGCAGTTACGGCAAAGACACGCGCGGCGTAATCCGCCAGCATCAGTTTGAAAAAGTCGAACTAGTGAAGTACTCGCTGCCGGAAAGCTCTTACGATGAACTCGAGTCGTTGACGCGCGACGCTGAAAAAGTTTTGCAGTTGTTGGGGATTCACTATCGCGTGGTGACTTTGTCAACGGGCGATCTCGGTTTCAGCAACGCGAAAACATACGACATCGAAGTGTGGCTGCCTTCGCAGAATGCATTTCGCGAAATCTCTTCCTGTTCGAACTACGAAGCATTCCAGGCACGGCGCGCGAACATTCGCTTTCGCCGCGGCGGCGGTGGCAAACCTGAATTCGTTCATACCCTGAATGGGTCGGGTCTCGCCGTCGGCCGCACCTGGATCGCGGTGCTTGAGAACTTTCAGCAGGCAGATGGCTCGATCAACGTTCCTGAAGTTCTGCGTCCCTATATGAATGGAATTGCTAAGATAAACCGGGCGTGAGTCATACGAAGACAGTTCCGGGTGGTGCCCTATTCTGAGCTCACCATACCAAGTAAGACTATCCACGAACCCACACGAAACGTTGTCGTTTGGATTTCGTGTAATTTCGTAGATCGTTCCTGCCGAGGGAAAAAACAACACCAAACCAATATATAGGGCATCGCTACCGAGTCTGGTTATGCGTTCTCGTAAGCTTCAATGAACGCAGGGTCGCGCCGCCTCAGGGTTTCGTGGTCGACTCTGCCGCTGCGCGTCATCAACATGTAAGCCAACTCGATCGGCGGCAGCTGCATGTAGTCTCTCGCGTTTTCGAACCACAACATGCTTTCGTGTGCAGCTGCTTGATAGTCTTCAATTACCGGTTTCCTTTTCGTTTCAAAGTCCCGCAGGGCCTGTTGTGCGGTCGTGGTCGCTTTGAAAGATTCAGCGAGAGCAATCGCATCTTCCATCGCCAGCTTGGTTCCTGAGCCGATCGAAAAGTGGGCTGTGTGCAGCGCGTCACCCAACAGCACGACATTCTCGAACGTCCAATTTGCATTCTTGACGAGCGCAAAGTTGATCCACTTGGAATTATTCGAGAGCAGACTGTGGCGATTCAGGTCGCGCGCAAAGACACCTTCCAGGTAAGCGCGCGTATCGTCATCGCTCATCGTCTGAAAGCCGGCATTGGCCCATGTCTGTGGATCGCATTCGATAATGAAAGTGCTGGTGTTCCCGTCAAATTTGTATGAGTGCGCGGCAAATGTGCCCGCCGGCGTTTCGCGAAATGTAAGCGTGAGCCCGTGAAACAGTTGATGCGAGCCGTACCAGATATACTTGTTAGGACGAACGCTCAACTCCGGTTTGAAGTTTTCGGCGAACGCTTGCCGCAACCTGCTGTTAACTCCATCCGCGCCTACCAGCAAATCACATTCGTGCCTCAGTGAGACCACTTCCGAAATTTCCCGATGAAATTTGATCGGGATGCCGAGTTCCTCACATCGCGCTTGCAGGATATTGAGCAGACGAATTCTGGCGATGCCGTCGCGATGAACGACATCAACATTGTCCCACGCTTGAAAGTCCCGGGTGATTGCCGCATGTGAAGGTTCATCCGCCGCGCGCAGATTCGCGAGTGTTCTTCCGGAAAACACGACGCCCCAGCCGAACGTATCGTTGGGCCCATTGCGTTCGTAGATCGTGATGTGGTGGGCGGCGTTTGCCTTTTTCATGAGGATGGCGAAATACATTCCCGCCGGCCCGCCGCCGATGATCGTGATCTTCATCCCGGTCAACGCTGATTATATAGACAAAGAATTGCAGCCCACCCGGTTGGCAGAACTGAGGGAGCGGTATCCAACTCTTTGGCATATCTCACCATCATTTCAAGAAAGTACTTTGCATGGAGAAAGGCTTCAACCATAGGTCTTGTATGAAACAACCATCTCTTGTTGTGTTCAAGTTCGAACTCACAGCCAACACCGCTAGACAGGATTTCATGAAACCAATCAGAGAGTTCGCCTTCAACTGCGCCACCGATCTTCTCGAAGAGTCTTAAGGCGGTTTCAGTGGAGTCTTGAAGTGAATAAACTTTGAATGACTGGTAATAGAGGCGATAGATGCGATCCTCGTAGTCGGATTGGAAAACATAGAGCAAAGATTCCAGCTCTGGCAGATGCGCCTGAATCGATTCAAGAAGCCTCTGATCTTTCTGAAGTTTTTCCAGCAAGTGCTTTGATGGCTGATCTCCTGCCATTTTGAAAGGAAATTGGTGATTCATATTTCATCCAGGGCTCTCCCCAGGCGTCGCACACCCTCACTAAACAACTCGGGCTCAGCGCACATGCCGATGCGAAATTGCTGGGGCGATTCGAAGAAGCGGCCGGGGACAACCGCGGTTTCGTACTTTTCAGTGAGCAGCGTGTACAGATTCTCGACAGTTCCTTTTAGCAGGCGCGGAAATGACGTGGTGCCGGCACGCGACCGCGGGACTTCGAGATCCTCGCGCGAATCGTAAAAGTCATTCAGCACAGCGCGATTTGTTTCCAGGATAGTTTTGGCGCGGGCGATAAACTTCGGCAGTTTCCGGAGCGCCAACACACTCAATCTCTCAGCCGGATGCGGCGCGAGCGCGCCAAAGATGTCGTGCAGAAGTCTCATGCGCTGCGCGAGTTCAGGTTCCGCCAAAATCCAACCACAACGCAGGCCACTCAAGCCATAGCCTTTTGTCAGACTGCTGGTGGCAATGAAATGTGGGCCAAGAGAAGCGGACGAGCGCGGCGCAGCTTCGAACAGGGCCTCAAGATAAACTTCATCAACCAACACGCGGGCGGACACGCTCTGCGCAATTTCGCCAACGCGACGCAACGTGTCTTCATCAACCAGAGCGCTGCTGGGATTGTGCAGATTTGTCAGGACGATCAAGCGAGTTTGCGGACTGACTTTCGATCTTAGATCATCCAGATCGACGCGATAATTCTTTTCGGCCGGTCGCGCGAATCGTTTGACCTTCGCGCCAAAGTATTGTGCCAGCGCCAGCAACGGTTCGTATGTCGGTTGCTCGATCAAAACTTCGTCGCCGTGTTCCAGTGCCGCCGCCATCGCCAAATGATTCGCCATTGAGGTGCCGCCGGAAATCGTCACGACACAGTCGCGCTGCACCTCCGCGTGTGCCGCCAGCGCGTCAATCAATGGGCCATAGCCATATGAGTTGTCGCCATTCAAATCAATGTCGCTAATCGTTGCGTCGAGTTCTGCAAAAGGCAGATTGAGAATTCCGCTCAGGGCAAGATCGTAATTGACCTGCGCGCGCGTCTTGGCCCAGCGCATGTATGTGGATTGAGTGTTCATAATGTAGGCAGAAACCCGACCGTTAGGGAGGGTGCATTCAAGCGCGACACCCTCCCTAACGGTCGGGTCTCCGCATTGCCCAAATAAAATACGCCGGCACACCCAAAAACATTATGCCGAAACTGATTCCGCTGTTGAGCGGAAATTTGTAAAGCAGACTGAATGTTATTACACAACACGCCGCGATAAAGAACAGCGTCGTGAAAGGATGCCCGGGAATTCGAAATGTCTTGTCAGAAACCCGGCCGTTAGGGAGGGTGCTTGCTCCCCGAACTTCGCGCCCGGCACCCCCGCGCCTTCTAAATACGAACACGCACACAGCCGTTAACCCAAAGAAGATCACATCGACTGAGACCACATAATTCAGAATTTGTTCGTACTTACTCGCCACCAGCGCGATGACAATCGCGAGTCCTCCTTGCAGAGCGATCGCAAATGCGGGCACGCGCGCGCGATTAACTGAGGCGAGTTGCTTGAAAAATAATCCGTCCTCAGCCATGGCAAAATATACGCGCGGTGCCGTGAGCATGCTCTGACTCAAAAATCCAATCGTCGAAATCGCAATCCCGGCAGCGATGAATCGAGCACCCTTACTGCCAAGCGCCAGCCGCATCACCGCAGTCGCCGGCGTCTTTGTTTGCGCCAAAGCATCAGCCCCCAACACGTGCACGCATACATAGTTCACGGAGAGATAAACTACGATCACGCCAATCACGCCGAGCAACAATCCCCGCGGCAGGTTCTTGCGCGGCTCGCGCACCTCGCCCGCGACAAAGCATGCGGTCTGCCAGCCGCCATAAGCGAATTGCGTGGGAATCAGCGCCGCGCCAAAGGCGATCAGTGATTGCCACGTGGTCGCAGTCGAACTAATCGAAGTCGTGGTTGAATTGTGCGCAGGGCTTGCAATCAGTAATCCAAGAATTACCAGCGTCGCGATCGCGATCAGCTTCAGAATCATGAAAATGTTTTGCGTGACGCTGCCTGCGCGCACGCCGATACAATTGATAACTGTAAGCAGAACGAGGGCGGCTGAGCCCAGCAACGCCGCGCTGAACTCACTGGAGCGAGCGCCAATTAATTCGAAGAGGTGGTTGGCGAAGATGAGGGCGACGGCCGCCATGCCGCCGGTTTGAATCACGAACAGCAGACTCCATCCGTAAAGAAAGGCAACCAGCGGATGCATCGCGTCGCGCAAATAAACATATTGACCGCCTGAGGCTGTGACTTGCGAAGACAACTCGGCGTAGATGAAGGCGCCGGCCAGCGCAATCAATCCGCCGACGGCCCACGCGCCCAGAATCAAGAGAGGCGTGTGCACCTGTTGCGCGACGACGTAAGGATTCGTGAAGATGCCGGCGCCGATGATCCCGCCCATCACGATCATCGTCGCGTCGAAGAGACCAAGGCGTCGAGCGAGATCCATCTCATTAAGAGTCCTATTCTCGAGACGATTTGTAATTCGGGTCCTACGCAATTGGGCGTGTCCTTTTTTTACGCTTCGCCGAGCGCCTTGTGAAGCAGGTCGCGTACACCAAGCCTTTCCGACCATTCCTGCATGTACTGATAATCAAGCTGGTTCGCTTGAAGCTTAAGAATTCCCAACACGTCCGACCATTGCCGATCAGACACTTCACCGCCCTTTCGAAACCACACAAGCTTCGCCAGTACTGTGTCTTCAGCTGTCGCGATGTAAACGATCGCATCTGATTTTGGCAATATTGTTTCTGGCAACCTGCGCTTCATCTCCATCTTCGAAAACTCATCGTTGGAAATGTGAATGTCGATCTTGAACATCGATCCTCTGTGGATCGCATTAAATGCTCTCTCCTCTGTCACCGCGCGCCGCACCGCGAGTTCGTCGACATAAAAATCGCGCGCGGTGAGTCTGTCGACGATATCACTAATATTTTCGGGGCGAACATCGGCGACGAGGTCCCCATCGATAGTTGCGCGCCGCACACCGCGAGCTGAACTGGCAAACGAACCAACGACGAAATAGGGAATACTAAGATCCTCAAGAATGCGAGTGACTTCGATTAAGACCTCAGTGGGCGTGGCCATGGCTTTTCTCGAAAAATGAATAACCCTCAGCGGCTGGATCCCATCCGTACGCTGCTACAACCTCTTCACGGTTGAGGAACCGTGCTATGAGCCGACGAGTGAGTTCTTCATCGCTAGCGTTGGGATGGCAGCGTCGCAAGTCGGCAGATGCCAGGAGTCGCAGCGTATCGTACATCTCATCGATCATTTGCAGACGCTTCCAAACAGGCGCTTGCCGCAGCAACTGCAATAACACGGCTTCGGCCTCTGGAGTAGTATCTGAAGAGAGCGTCGTCATGAGTTGGTTGAATTCACTCGAGTTTACTCTTTCAAGAGTTGGTTGGCGATGATTAGCTTTTGAATTTCGGAGGTGCCTTCGTAGATGCGCAGCGCGCGCGCGTCGCGATACAGTCTCTCGACGACGCTGCCGCGCACGAGGCCTGAGCCGCCATGAATCTGGACCGCTTGATCGATGATGCGCCCCGCTGCTTCCGTCGCGAAGAGCTTCGCCTCACTCGGTTCGCGGGTCGACACTGCGGCACCCGCGTCTTTCAAATAGGCGGCGCGATAAACCAGCAGCCTCGCCGCGTCGAGCCCCGTCGCCATATCAGCAAGTTTCTCCTGGACCAGTTGATGTTGGCTCAAGGGTTTGCCAAATTGCAGCCGCGACTTTGCATGCAGCAGACTTTCATCCAGCGCTCGCCGCGCCATGCCGCACGCTGCCGCGCCGACGCTCGCGCGAAACATATCGAGCGTTTGCAAACTGAGACGCAACCCATCTCCCTGATTACCAATCATGTCTTCCGCGGGGACTTTGCAGTTCTTGAATTCGAGTTCGCCGATTGGATGTGGCGCGATCATTTCCGTTCGTTCAGCGACACTGAAGCCGGGCATTCGCGCCGAAACGATGAAGGCAGAGATTTCCGCGCGACTGTCGGCTCGGGTGCCCGTGCGCGCAAAGACTGTGTAAAAATCAGCAACGCCGGCGTTGGAAATGAATCGTTTGCGACCGTTAATTATGTAGCTGTCGTCATTGAGTTGCGCGCTGGTCTTCAATGCCGCAACGTCCGAGCCGGCGTCAGGTTCAGTCAAAGCAAACGCCGCGATTGCTCTTCCCGTGCGCGCGCGGGCGAGCCAAAAATCGCGCACATGTTCGGTGGCCGCCAAACTGATCGCGTACGTTCCCAGGCCTTGCATGACGAACGCGAGATCCGCCAGCGACGAGCAGTACGAAAGCGACTCGCGAATGATGCAGAAAGCCCGCAGGTCAAACGGTTGACCCGGAGTTGCGACTGCATACCGCAAGAGATCATTTTCGGCGAGTAGCAGGACATAACCGCGTAGTGCTTCGTCCGTATCGCTTTCGTCATCGGCGGCACGGACCTCGATCTCGCGGTCTACGAACTCGGCCATGCGATCCGCGAGGGAGCGATGCTCGGAAGAGAAAAATGGAGTTTGACTAAAAAACGTGTCCATTATTTAGAGCGCCGGTAGCGAAGCGACGGCGGCGCTTTCTTGTTTGGAGTTCCGCCTTTAGGCGCGCCGGCCGTTTCTCAATGAAGGCCGCGTGCGCTTCTTTGAAGTCAGGCGTCTGCATGCACAAAGCTTGCGCCACTGCTTCCGCTTCAAGCGCGGATTCGAAGCTCATGTGGAGTTCACGATTGAGCATCTCTTTAGTCTTTGCGATTCCCAGCGCGGGGCCGCTCGCCAACTTCTCTGCGAACTCGCGCGTCGTGCGCTCGAGTTCCGCGCGCGGCACCACGAGGTTGTAGAGACCAATCTTTTCGGCTTCGTTTGCTTCGACAAAGTCACCGGTCATTAAAAGCTCGGTCGCCTTCGCGAGTCCCACGACGCGCGGCAGCAGATATGTCGCCCCCATGTCGGTTCCCGCGAGTCCGACCTTCACAAAGATAAATGCGATTTTTGCTTCCTCGGCAGCGATGCGAATGTCTGAAGCCAGCGCGATGCATGCTCCGGCGCCGGCCGTCGTGCCGTTCAGACTGGCAATGATTGGCTGAGGCAGCGCGCGCATGTTGCGAATCAAATCGCAAGTCAATCGCGTGAACTCAAGCAGTCCTTCCGAGTCCCGGCCCTGCAGCTCACCGATGATGTCTCGGACATCGCCACCGGAACAGAAGGCGCGGCCCGCGCCGGTAATTATGACAACCCGCAAATCTTTTTCATCGCGCAACTTTGCCAAGAAGTCGGTGAGTTCGTGATAAACCTCGAAGGTGATCGCGTTCAAACGCTCAGGACGGTTGAGCGTAATCGTCCCGATGCCGTCGCGCTGTTCGTAGAGAAAAGATTTGGGACTGTTCATGCGTTGCTACTTGATAACACTCTCCTCGACCAGTTTCACTGACGCCGGTAGCGCGCCTGCCTTCAAGACCAGCGCCAGATCCTCGGCAGACTGAAGGCGATTGATCTTACTTCGTTGTTCAGAACGACGGCGAGATATTCGTTGATGTGCGAACCAGTCCAGTTGCCAAACTTGTCCGCTCCCGCCTTATTCAATGAGAAAGTAATCTCATAGTCTTCGCCATAGGCACTGCGCACGGCTGACGCGTTTCTTAGCTCGCTGCCATCGATGATTGCAGGCGACTCAGCTACGACCCACTTTCCGTTCTGACTCGTGTTCGTCGATTCGGCGCGCTCCGCATAAGGTAGGACGCGGCGGCTAGCGGAAGAGAATCCGGATGACTTGAACGAAGCATTGGCTTCTTCCTTTGTCGCGTACGTTTGCGCGGGCGCCGGACTCGGAGGACTGATCACATGGACCAACTCAAGTTTTCCAAGTGTCGTGATTATTCGTTTTAGTCGCTCAGGGTCCTTTACGTTCGGAAGATTGATTATTATTCGCCCAGTCGCGGAATTACCATCCGGTTTGACCTCGTAGTTGCCGACTCCGAGCGCGTCGAGCCGGTTTTCGATCACTTTGACGGTTTGAGTGACGACGGCGCTTCGATCGGGCGTGTTTGGATCGACCTCCACAACCAAACGCCAGACCATCGGTGTTTTATGAAAAATTACCCATCCGCTCAAACCTGCGCCGGCGACAAGCGGTACGAGCAGCACGACAACGATAATCCAGACCAGCAAGTTTCGCTGGCGCCTGGCCGGTGCGGCAACGGTCTTTTCGAGCGCAGGCCGCGGTGAAGGTGGGGGTTGAAAAGCCTTGATGGTCGGTTCGTTTTGCTGACCGAGCGGTAAAACCAGGGTCGCCGGTGCGGATGTTTCGGGCGGCTTATCGATGAGAAGCGTTCCGTCATCGAGACAGAAACGCATACTGTCCGAATCATAAACCCGCGTACATGTAGGACATCGTTTCACCACTTATGCCTCGAGCACGGCGATTCCTTCAATCTCGACCTTCGCGCGATCCTCTAACAAACCCGCAACTTGAACCAGCACCATCGCGGGAAAATGTTTGCCCATGCGCGCGCGATAACGGTCGCCGATTTCTTTCATGTGCGCGCGATATTCGTCTTTGTCTGTAACGTAAATGATTAGCCGCGCGATTTGTTCGACGCGGCCACCGGCTTCGGTCACTACTGTGATGACGTTCGCGAGCGCCCGATCGAATTGCGCAACAATATCGTCGCTGACAATTTGCTGTCGCGCGTCCCAACCAATTTGGCCGGCGATGAAAAGCAAGCGGCCCCCGGGTTCAGCCAAAACGCCGTTTGCATATCCACGGGGCGCGCCAAGCGATTCGGGATTGATGAAAGTAAGGCTCATGTCTGCTGAACGATCTCGAGTTGATTGCCACCCGGATCGCGCACATAGAATCGTCGCGTGCCGGGAATTGGGCGCGGATCGGGGACGATTTCCACACCGGCGTCGCGAAATCTATTCTCCGCCTCGGTCAAATCGGAGACTGAAAAGCATATGTGACGCGAACTCAACGACGCTCGTACGCCATCTTCAACGGAAAGGTGCAATTGGTTTCCACCAATTTGATACCACGCGCCGCTTTGCCGGGAGCCGGCCGGTTTCGGAACCTGATGCAGACCAAGAATCGATCCATAGAAATTCTTCGCTGCCGCTTCCTCTTCAGTGGAAACGGTTACGTTTACATGATGAAGCGCAGCGACCATTGGTTTGGTTGTGTCAGAAGCCCGACCGTCAGGGAGGACAACTGAGGTGATCTTCATCCTCTAATGGATCGATGTCTTAAGTTGCCCTCCCTGACGGTCGGGCTTCTGACACTTACTCGCGATTCTCCGCGACGAACACCATCACTTCGCCTCTTCCCGCGAAGCAGCTGGTGACTTTCTCATCTGCTCTTCGAGGTATTTATTGAACTCAGCCGATTTGTTCTTCGGCACGCTCAAACTTTGCCAATCGCTCGCTTTGAAATGCTTTGCGAGATAGACGATCTGCCCGACGTGATAAGCGTAATGAGCAAGCTGCCGATTAATCGCCTGCACCACGGTGTGATCCTGCCCGCGAATCGTGACCCTCCGCATCAGATTCTCAGGCTTTAGCGGTTGTACTGCATCAAACGTGCATTGCCAGCCTTTGTCCCAATACGCGACCATCTCCGCTTTTGTCGTTTGCGGCAGCATTACAAATTCCATGTCGCGATCACGTTCGGGCTTCTCACCATCCGTGGTTAGAAAATCTGTCCAACGCGAAAGCATGTTGCCGGCCAGGTGCTTCATGTTGACGGCAATACTATTCGATTCCCTATCGATCGTGCGGAAGAAGTCTTCGTCGTCGATCTGCTCAAACGCCCGCTCCGCCAGTTTCTTGTAATCGCGGAAAGTTCGCAGCGCATCCTCGAGATAGTGTTCGCCGATTGATTGATCGTTCATCACCGCACCCGTGCGCGAATTATAACACTCGATCAGAGCATCCACTGATGGCGAGTGTCGTAGTAAGCGGGCGAGCGATCTGGAAACCGTTTCTTATATTTCTTATAGCGCTCGTGCCAGTAATCGTAACGCTGATCTGAGGATTGAAGTTTCTTGTGGGGAATCGCGCGCAAGTGATCTTCGATCTTATGCATGTTCCGCGGGTTGAATCGCCAGTCGTAATTGCCTAATTCGTACAGACTGGTGCGGCCATAGCCCTTAATCCGTCCGGTCATGTCGATGTAAGGATCGAAGTAGCTCCACACAAGTTGACGCAAGTTGCGAAACACCGGCTTGCGACCGTGCAATCCTATGTCACGAGAGCGGGCAATCGATCCCCACCTGCCGTCCTTCTGAAACACGAAGATGACGTGATCCAATAGATCGATCGATTCCAGATCAAGCAGCCGCGGCGGATAGCCGTGTTGCTCAAGAATCACCGCGGCGGCTACGGCCGCTTCCAGACAATGCGCTTCATTTCTTCTCACAACTTCGCGAAACGAACGCATTGTGCCGCCCTTGCGCTCCCAGTTGTAGGGCATCGCCGTTAGCCACGCCTGGACCTTGGCCGGGGTGTTGAGACGTTCGATTAGCCGAAACTCTTTTGAGGTAAAAGCTTCAGGAGGTGGCGGCCCGGTCATTGAAAAGCAATAGCAGAAGCCGGTCTATTTGTCAGGCCCGGCGTGTCAGAAGCCCGAGCGTGAGCGAGGGCAATCTTTGCTTCGACCGGCGGTTGAGATGATCAAACTCGCCCTCCCTTACGGTCGGGCTTCTAATACCATGTGATGCCGATCACCGGCGAACTAAATTGCGTATCACAGCCGCTTGATTCTACCTACTGTCT
>QHXH01000044.1:0-1753 GCA_003222855.1 Acidobacteriota bacterium | reverse complement strand
ACACTTAGTTTCAATCATCAACTCTGCAATTCATAAAATCTGAAGATCGGAGCAGACAATGAGTTCTCCAGTACAAAAGACAATCGAACGCGATCCGGCAACACCCTTAAGCACGAATGTGCATCTGCTCAACTGGGTCGAGAAGATGGCAAATCTGACGAAGCCCGCGGCGATTCATTGGGTCGACGGCTCGCTGGAAGAAGACGAAGCGCTGAAGGCGCAGATGGTTGAGAGCGGGACGTTTACCAAACTAAACGAAAAACTCTGGCCCGGATGCTATTACGCGCGTTCGCACCCGAGCGACGTCGCGCGCGTCGAAGATCGCACTTTCATTTGTTCGCTTTCCAAAGATGCCGCCGGCCCTACCAACAATTGGGAAGAGCCATTTGCAATGCGTCGCCGCTTGAAAGAACTCTTCGATGGTTCGATGCGCGGCCGCACCATGTACGTGCTGCCGTTCAGCATGGGACCGGTGGGATCGCCAATGTCGCAGATTGGCGTGCAGCTTACCGATTCGCCGTACGTCGTCGTGAACATGCGCATCATGGCGCGAATTGGGCTTCCGGTGTATGCCGAGATCGACAAGGACTACAAACGGGTGGTGCCATGCATGCATTCGATTGGTGCGCCTCTCGCACATGGCGAGCCGGATGTGCCCTGGCCGTGCAATAAAGAAAAATACATCGTGCATTTTCCCGAGACGCGCGAGATCTGGTCGTTCGGATCGGGTTACGGCGGCAATGCTCTGCTAGGCAAGAAATGTTTCGCGCTGCGGATTGCTTCGAACATCGCGCGCGACGAAGGCTGGATGGCGGAACACATGCTGATCGTCGGCGTCGAGAACCCGCAAGGTGAAAAGACCTACGTCACGGCAGCATTCCCGAGCGCGTGCGGCAAAACGAATTTTGCGATGCTGATTCCGCCCAAAGGGTTCGAAGGCTGGAAGGTTTGGACCGTCGGCGATGACATCGCCTGGATCAAGCCGGACGCGCAGGGCCGCTTGCGCGCGATCAATCCTGAAGCAGGATTCTTTGGCGTCGCACCCGGCACCTCGGCGAAGACGAATCCAAATGCAATGGCGACGCTGGCGACGAACTCGATCTTTACCAACGTCGCGCTCACGCCTGAAGGCGGCGTGTGGTGGGAAGGCATGACTGACAAAACGCCCGCAGAATGCACGGACTGGCAAGGCAACCGATGGACACCGGAAATTGCCAAAGAGACGGGCGCGAAAGCCGCGCATCCAAACGCGCGGTTTACGGCGCCGGCCTCGCAGTGCCCAACGATCGATCCTGACTGGGAAAACCCGAATGGTGTTCCCATCAGCGCGATCATCTTTGGCGGGCGTCGCGCCACGACCATGCCGCTGGTCTATCAATCATTCAACTGGACGTCAGGAGTTTACATCGGCGCCACAATGGGATCAGAAATGACAGCGGCGGCGGCCGGCACGATCGGAAAAGTTCGCCGCGATCCCATGGCCATGCTGCCGTTCTGCGGTTATCACATGGGCGATTATTTTCGTCACTGGATTCTGATGCAGCGTTCTCTTGAGGAAACGCCGCGCATCTTTCACGTCAATTGGTTCCGCAAGGACAAAGACGGAAAGTTCATGTGGCCGGGCTTCAGCGAAAACATGCGCGTGTTGAAGTGGGTGGTCGATCGCGCTCACGGGCGCTCGCTCGGGAAAGAGACGCCCATCGGTTGGACGCCGCGTTACGAAGATATTGAATGGCGTGGAATGGACTTTCCG
>QHXH01000043.1 GCA_003222855.1 Acidobacteriota bacterium | reverse complement strand
TCAGTACCAAGCTGGTGAAGAAAACTTGAGGTTGCTTCCCCGTAGAAGTTGATCTTGTAGGTGTCGGCCACGACTCCGAGCTTGGCGAAATTAAAATATGCGTTAAGACTTTGCAGGGGATCAAAGGTCCATGTGATTCGTTCAATGCCTTGCGCTAAGACCGCTTCGCGTTGCGCCAGCTTCAGCTTGTAACCGAGATAGTGATTGCGATAAGCCGGTTTGACAGCGAGCATGTGAGAGTGGTGCGTTGCACGTCCGTCTTCGTATCCGGGAAAACCGTAAACAAACCCGACCAGCTCCGAACGGTCATAGGCGCCGATCAGAACCCCGCCGACTTCCCGGGTCGCGACCAGCATTGTCAGCGGTACGACATCAAGATCGTTACAGCCCCAGACTTCCTTTTGCAGGGCTTCTACCGCTCGTAACTCTTCAAGGCGATCGAGGTCGCGAATCACAATCGCCGATGCTTCGGTAACATCAGACACAACCATTCCTAAAGCAGGTCTCCGTTAAATCCCTTCGGCTCGCGATACCAACGATGGCCGGAAGCATACTCGCGATCAGTCGGCCTCAGTCGGTTGAGCGACCGTTTTGGATCGATATGAGCGCAAGCGACGTGAATCGCGCTGATTGCCGCCATGGGCGCAACGTAAGAGTTAAGAAATGATGGACTGACCACCGGCGTGATCCAATAAGCGTCGCAGTAACGCGCGATCGGTGAAGTTTCACTATCAGTGATGCCAAAGGTTGGCACTCCCTGTTTTCTCGCGCGCAGTACCGAGTCGACAGTGTCACGCAAACATTGGCCGAAACTAATCGCCACCAGGACATCTTTCGAGGTCAAGGCCTCAACTTTGTACTGCAGGCTACCGCTGCTGCCAATCGGGGCTTCCGCATTAAAGCCAAGAGCCAGCAATCCATAAGCAAGGTAGTACGAAAGGGAAGTGGCGAAATCCAATCCCACCACCAGAACCTGCCGTGAACGTTTGATCTGCTTAGCCAAATCGATCACGCGCTGCCGATCGAGGTTGGACTTCAAAACGTTGAGATTGTCGATGGCTTTTTCAAGGGAGTGATCGACATGATCGGTGATGCTTCGCTTCTCGTTGGTCGCCGCTTTGAGCGCTGTGTAAGGCGTGATGCGCGACACGAAGTGAGTACGGAGGTCCGTAGCAAAGTCGGCAAAGCTTCCATAGCCGAGAACCTGCGTCGTACGAAGGATGGTCGTGGCGTCGATGTGAAAGCGCTTTGCCATCTCGCGAGATGACAGAAAGCAAGTCTCGTCCGCCGAATCCAGAATCGCGCGAATCAAACGCTGCCGGCGCGGATTGAGCTGATTCCTGGCAGCCGCAAAACGCGCTTCGAGCGCGCTGGGTATACGCTTGCCCTTGCCGTCAGAATTTCGCGCCTTCTTTTGGCCGTTCTCTTTCATGTCTCTCGCTTATTCGCACCGAACCGCCGCTTGGAGCAGTGGTACAGTTTTGACTCCCTCTCCCTTTGGGAGAGGGTCGGGGTGAGGGCTTAATACGGCAGACTCGGAATAATTCACCGGGCTTTAGCCCGTTATCGAGACGAACCACCAATTCTTCAACGCTGCTGCTTACCAATAATTCCTAAACGGATAGCGGGCTGAAGCCCGCCGCAGCGTTGTGTTTGCAATTTGCGCTCAATCCCTCACCCCAACCCTCTCCCAAAGGGAGAGGGAGTCAAACTGTACTACATCGCCCCTCGGAACTCAGAGTTTTATATCTTTCGCTAAAACAGAATCAACGCTTACGGTCTTTGATTTAATGTAATCCAGATCCATTTCAAATCCGAGGCCCGGTGCTTGCGGCACATTCACCAGGCCATCCGCGTCCACGGTAACTTCTGGAACGATCACATCTCGCGCGAAGTAACGCGAGCTGGCAGAGATATCGCCCGGAAGTGAAAACCCTGGCAAGCTCGCCAGCGCGATATTGTGAGCCCGACCGATACCCGATTCCAACATGCCTCCACACCAGACGGGAATATTCCTTTCGTAGCATAGATCGTGAATTGTTAGCGCTTGTGAGTAGCCGCCAACGCGGCCGATCTTAATGTTGATAATCTGACAACTACCGATATCCAGCGCCTGTTTAGCGCGAGCGGGACTCGTAATACTTTCGTCCAGACAAATCGGCGTCTTCAAGGATGATTGCAATGTCGCATGATCGATCAGATCGTCGTTCGAGAGTGGCTGCTCGATCATCAGCAATTCAAGATCATCAAGCGCACGCAAGTGTTCTTTATCTGCAATCGTGTAGGCGCAGTTAGCATCGACGGATAACAGAATCTTTGGATAACGCGTCCTCGCTACGCGAACGACGTCGATATCCCAACCTGGCTTGATCTTTAGTTTGATTCGGCGGTAACCAAGCGAAAGGTATCGCTCAATTCGTTCAAGCAGGCTTGGAAGAGTAGGTTGAATGCCGAGGCTTACTCCTACCGGAATGCTGAAGCGCGTGCCTCCGATCAGTTGCGATAACGATTGCCCGGTACTCTGCGCCAATAGATCCACATAGGCGAGTTCCAATCCCGCCTTGGCCATGTTGTGTCCCCGAACTGAAGCGAAGCGCGTTGAGAGATCAAGCAGGCCGGTCAAAGGCCTGGTCAATATAGCCGGTGAGAGATAGTCGCGGATCACATGCCAGGCAGTGCCAACAGTTTCGTAACTGTAGCGCGGCTCTTCGGCTGCGACAACTTCGCCCCAACCGATAAGGCCGTTCGCTTCAACACTGACCAGAAATATCAGTCGTGAATCGATACTGCCGAAACTTGTTTCAAATGGCTCGTTAAGCGGAAGCCGAATAGTGCGCATCTCGATTTTCTCGATCGCGCTCGATTCCGAAATCAGATCCAATGGCCGGCGCGTGAGTTCTGCATGGGCTTGCATGGCAGCGCAAGATAACAAATCAGAGTTCGCGTGGCAAGAATCATCTGCAGCATGTGTCGCACTATTGACATTTTGCAGCACTTGCGGTAAGAGACGGTCTGTCTACAGACAGGTAGTGTTCTTATTGTTGCGCTCTGCGGAGAATAAAGCGGGAACCAGTTGGCGGTAAGCGTCGGCTTTGCGAATCGGTGAGTACTGGAGATCGATATTTCAAACTCGCGCGCCAAGCCTGGAACATCGGATGCTGTAACGGAGGTGAATCGACGATGAAAACTAATCGAATCGTTCTACTATTCACGGTGGTATTCTTCTGCACCGTTCCAGCGTTGGCCCAAACTGCCAGCACCGGCGCGTTGACGGGAGAGATTAGCGATCCCCACGGCGCGGTTGTTGCGGGTGCGCAGGTGTTGGTAGTGAACGAGGCGACTGGCGAGAAGCGGGTAGTAGTCTCACAAGACAACGGCAGCTATACGATCGCCTTACTGCTTCCGGGCTCGTACCGCGTCGAATTCACCAAGCAAGGTTTTAAGTCTTCGGTAAAGACAGGCCTTCAGATCAACGTCACTGAAACCAGGAGATTGGATGCCCAACTAGAAGTCGGTTCCGTAGAAGAGCGTGTCGTGGTGGTCTCTGAGTCGCAGTTGTTGCAGACGGAGTCGCCGGCCCTCGGAAATGTGACGGACCACGTATCGGTTGTTAATTTGCCGCTGGTGACGCGAAACTACACTCAGATCGTGACACTGTCGCCCGGTATCTCCGCGGGAGTGACGAACGCCGCCGCCCTTGGAAGAGGCAGCAGCGGCGAGAGCCAGGGTAATTTTAGAGTGCACGGAGCGAGTGGCGCCGATAATAATTTCCAGATGAATGGAATCGGGATCAATGATCTACAGGCGAGCGGGTTTCTGAGTGGCGGCGTCGCGGTGCCCAACCCGGATGCCATCCAGGAATTCAAAGTTCAGACCGGGTTGTATGATGCTTCGTACGGGCGGAATGCCGGCGCGGTGGTCGATGTGGTTACGCGTGGCGGCGGCAATAAATTTCACGGCACCGCCTTTGAATTCTTGCGTAACGACGCGCTCAACGCCAACGAGTTCTTCCGCAACGCCGCCGGGCAAAAGAAAGGAATTCTGAAACAGAACCAGTTTGGCTTCACACTCGGCGGCCCAATCAAAAAAGACAAGCTGCTCTTCTTTGGATCTTATCAAGGCATCCGCCAGATAAACGGCGTCGGTGGTGGCGCCACCAGCAATTTCTTTTCACCGGCATTCACTGACGATCGGTCGCGCGCCGCCCTGGGAAAATTGTTTGCCGGTCAAGCCGGAGCACAGGGCGGAGTTGCGGTGGCGGCCGATGGCTCGAACATCAGCGCGCCGGCACTCGCAATTCTGAGCTTGAAATTGCCGAACGGCCAATACGCTGTTCCGACCCCGCAGACAGTTGACTCGACCAAGGCGTTTGCGCTGCGGGGATTCTCTGCGCTCAGTATTCCCGCTAAATTTAATGAGGATCAATTCATAGTCAATATTGATTACTTGCAGAGCAGCAAGAGCAAGTTTGCCGGCCGTTTCTTCTATGCCAACAGCACTCAGAACCAACCCCTGCCGCCCACAAATCTGGGCGGCCCGGCGTCTCCAGGGTATCCGTGGCTGACAGACAATCGATTGCGTAACTTCTCCGTAGCTCATACTTATACCTTCAGCTCACGGTTACTCAATCAGGCGGAATTAGGATTTCATCGCACCGAAGCGCCCACAATTCAGCAGGAACTCTTCAAATGGTCCGATGTAGGGGTTAATGCGCCGACCGGTGAGGATCAGTTTCCCGAAATTCTCGTCAATGGTTCAATGACGCTCGGTGGGAATGGACAAGGACTCAACATCATCCAAAAACATCTGACTCTTCAGGACTCACTAACCTATATCCGGGCGCGTCACACTTTTCGTTTCG
>QHXH01000773.1 GCA_003222855.1 Acidobacteriota bacterium | reverse complement strand
TTGATCATGCCGCCATTCAAGCGCGACTCGTATCCGTTCCCCTGGTCGGGAGTGCCGGCCATTGCCGACATGTTATTACCTGCGATGATCCCGGCGCGCACTGACGTTTCTGACCCGACGGTCAGCAAGTTCAGATCGGCCAGTCTGCTGACGCTGGTATCGGGATACATGGCGCTTGAGCTGTCAAACCAGGTCTTTGACATGGGCGAAAACCCGTCAGCTACGATCGAGGTCGGCACTTGATTTCCGGTGTAGTGATAAGGCGCCGTAGGATCGTTCAACGCCGCAGTTCCACTCGGCGGAGCTGCGTTGATCCCGGTCGTGTTGTAATTGCCCCAGATGTAAATCAAATTCTCGGTGGATACCGAAATTCCAAGAGTCGACGAGAGCTTTCCGGAAGTACCGCTGACCTGCAAATTCTCGCCGTTGAATAGTCTTACTGAGCGGCGGAAATAATTTGCTGGGTTAGTCCATGCGGCAACCGCGATAGCGCGTTTTGTTCGATCGGTGCCGTAAATGCCGACCAGGGCTGCCGGATCTGGAAGCTCGGTAACATCTTTGACCAGGCCGCCTGTCTCCTGGATGTCTTCACCCGGATCCAACAAACCATTTGGACCATAGATGTCTTCATTGTCAGCCATGCCGTTCGTGGCAGTAACTGTAGATCCGGACGCCGTGAATGTTTTCACTTTGTCGCCACGGCGATCCGAAACATAGATCGTATAGCCGTCAGGCTTCGTGATATTAGTGCTGACCGCATTGGTGCCGGCAAGCACGTTGGTGTCATAGACTCCATCCAGCCAACGCGCCAGATTCCTCATGTTAAGTTCGACAACGTTGGTGATGCCACGCTCGTAAACAACGTTCTGACTCATGGCATTGCTGATGCAGCCTTCCTGCACGTTATAGACATTGATCGGAACGATCGCATTCCAACTGGCCCCCCGCACTGTCGCCGGCAATATTGAGCATATAGCCGTGGGTTGCATCGAGCGTTGGATGAGTCAAGTCGATCTTAATCTGGCCGTCACCTCCGATATAAGTGCTGTTCTGGATATAGGTGAGATAGTTTGTACCCGTTGAGATACTGGCATCGCGGCCACCCTGCGTGAACGCCGCCCACAATGGTCGCTGCAACATGACGATGCCGTTAGGCTCGCCTTCGGTCATGCCCATGCTGAGAATTTGCGCAGTAACGTCTCGGGCGACACCAGTCGAATCAACTATCTGGATCAGGATACGACCGGTAATGCCGGCGCCACCCGGAATCTTTATGCCATTGGGTGAATTGACCGAGACCGCCTTTACTCCGCGGACGACGTCGGCCTGGTTTGCCGTCCCGCCGTTTGCCTGCAACACGCAGGTCGTCGAGGTATCGGTATAAGCGCCGCTGTCATTGATACGCCAGAGAGCGCGGCCGCCGCCCGACGAAGGGTTTGCGCTTGGCAGTGCCAGGGGATCGAAGGTTGATAGTCTGATGCCCATTCCGGTTGGGATGCCTGCGGCATCCGCTGTGGAAGGGATCTCGTCGTCGAGCAAAATGCGAAGTGCAGCCTTGGTGTGATAACGCGAATCGCTCAGGATTTCCGAGTCACTCGGTAGCTGCCGTTTGATTATCTCTCTGGTAAGGCTTCCCTCAAGCTGCATGGGCAGCAATAAAGGTGCTCCTCCGGTACTGCCGGTAAGCAGTTGCCCGCCAAATTGGTTTGCCGCTCCGGTCGCCGCCGCGACTGAGGTTGAATTCCAGCTCGAGTTTACGGTTCCGTTTGGCGAGCCAGGCCAGTAACCTCGCTGTCCACTCTGAGCGCTGGTGATATTAGGCCCGTTGACCATGCTGCCCATCGTGATCGGAACGTTCGTCCCTCCGACGTTCATGAAGACGTGGTCGTAACCAAGATATGTGCCATTGCGCCATACATCAGTTATGAATTCGCCGGCGGTCGTCACCTTGGACTGAAAGGTAAGACTGGTATTCGCGCTGGCATAGATATTACCGTTCGCATGCACCCGCCCGTTGATGGCCATCGACGGCAATGGATATAACTCGATGTCTTCATTGCTAAACATTCCGAACTGGAAGATCGGAATCAGATAGTTATTGATCTTGCGCTGAAGACTAACTTGCGTTCCCGTCGCCACCTGCGTCGCCGTAGAATTCAGAGTGTAAGGTACGACGCTCGCCAGCAGTCCCGCGAATGGTCCGGTGGGAATGGTGACGGTGTGGCTGGCCTGCGATGCATCCAACCCCAGGGTTTGGCTGAAACTAAAGCCCTCACCAGTTAATTCACTGGGATACGAGCTGGCGATATTACTTAGATCCACGCTTGTCGGCTTCGAGGTTCTCGCGAACAAATTAGAGAAATCGCTGGTCATCTTCTCGACGCCGGCCGCTGCCGCATAGAAAGTTTGCGTTCGCTGCAAATCGCTGCCCGCGATGCGCGATTCATGAG
>QHXH01000042.1 GCA_003222855.1 Acidobacteriota bacterium | reverse complement strand
GATGGCCCGCTTGATGGGGATCCCGTTCCAAAAGAGCACTTCCACGCCAGGCTGAAACTGATCGGCTGCCGCTCCGGCCGTTGTATCCGAACGAATAAGCTCTTCGATCACGCGCGTAACGAGATACTTGTCGGTGAGTTTCCTACCCTGCTTTTCAAAGTACTGTTCAATCAGAAAAGGCAGAAACGCCGTGTGATTTTTGAAGGGAGCCGGCAACAGATACAGAGTATGCAGATCCCGCAGCGAAGCAAATATCTCAAGCAGACGCCGGTGGAATTGCGTCCCCGTTTCGATCTTGCTGCGATCCTTGGTTTCGAGACGGAATTTCAGCAGCTTAAGTTGCTGAATCGGATCGATGGCGTGCATGGCGCGCTTGAGCGGCAGATGCACGTAGTTCATCTCGAGCAGCAGAATTGCCTGCTCGAGAATGCGCAGCCGGTCGCGGCGCGACAAGGCACTTTTTCGTTCAATGGCCTTAAGAAACTTTGCGAGCGGCATTACGCTTCGCGCTCGCTCAATCTCCTGGACAGTGCCTCGTTGGCCTGTCTCTTTTTCCGTCAATAGCTGCTGTGGCGAAGGCACGGGCTCACGCTTACGAACGTTCGGTTAACGGCTGCGGCAGGAAAGCGTTGCCCGCTTACCCGCCGCATCACCGGTTTCTGTAAGTGAAACGCACGACGTTGAACTGCGCCGGCGTTGTTGCTGGAGGTTGGCACCAGTCTGGGGACCGTTACTTCTTCGGCTTAGCGGCTTTTTTCTTTGCGGTCTTCTTCCCGGTTCTGCTGCCGCCGCCTTTCGTGCCGCCCGGATCACCCGGGCCCGAACCGAATAGTATCGTCGAAGGAAATGTCATTGTTGGATTCTCCTTTTTCTTTAGCTGAGTTGCATTACTTTTCGCTCGTTAAGAATTGAGCGAGTTGCTTGCGATACATCTGAATGTCCGGTCTGCGCAGATAACTCTGGAAAGCCTCGGCGCCCCACTTCTCTTGCAGCTCATTGCACGCTTTGTCAGCGCGGGCGGCATAGTCGTGTGCCGCGGATTTGTCCGAGGCCATGTCGCTGGCTCGCGCGGCGATTAAGAGTGCGCGCCATTCTGAATCTTTCTGTCCGGATTGTCCAAATATTTTTTCCGCTTCCAGAGCAGTTTGCAGAGCCGCCGCCGGGTCCTTGTTGAGGAGCATCACCTCGGCAAGTGCCAATTGAGCACTGGTTACGAGCGGTCGGGATTTCAACGTTTGGGCCATCGCCAGAGCTTCATCACAAAGCTTCCGGCCTTCTTTCGCCGAGCCGGAATATGCTTGCGCCAGACCCATGCTGTACTTCGCCTGGAGTGCCACGTCTGGAAACTTGTCACTCGCGTCCAACGCAAGTTGAGCTTCTTTTTTCGCGTCGGCGTACTGACCCTGGCTCACCTCCATCCGCGCCCTGATCACGTGCACCCACGCCAGCACCGTTTTCAGTTGCGCTTCTTTCTTGTTCGCCAATTCAAAGGCTGCATCCAGTGCGGCGCGCGCCTCGTCGTAGCGTCCCAGTCGCCAGAGAAAATTGGCACGATTCATTTGGTCAGAAGCCTGACCACGTTCGGAGTGATGAGACTCGTCAATTCTGAGCTTTTCATCCAGGTGCGAAAGCGCTTCCGTGTACTTCTCCTGATTGACACCTACCAGAAAGGCCAGGTTCATGTGTGAATCACCCACGCCCGATTCGTCGCCGGCCTGCCTAACTAGCTGACTCTGCTCTTCGAAAAGCTTCAAGGCAATGTCATCTTCCCCTTTGTCCTGATAGGCGCGCCCCAGCAGCGTCAACGACAGCGAAGTCTCACGACGATACCCGGCAGGTTTATAGAAGTTCAGTGCCGTCTGAAGTTCAGAGATCGCCGTGTCGTTATCATTTTTCTGAAAGCTCAAACGGCCCAGCGACAGATGTGCCCTCATTTCGATCGCTTGTGATTTATCTCGCCTGGCCAGGTCGAGCGCCTGCTGAAAAGAATTTCCCGCTTCATCAAAATCTCCGCTGCTCATAAACGCCAGGCCCAGATCGATCAGACCGTTTGCGGCCACGCTCTTAATATCGCTGGTTTGGGCCACCCGAATCGCGTCGCCCGCTAACTGCTTAGCGCGCTCGACGTTTCCTTCGTCTTTATACACAAGGCTCAACTCAAGCTCAGTCCTGGTCAGCTGATAGTTGTTCTCCTGGCTCTTCAGCATGTCCAGCACTCTTTCAAACTCAGCTTTTGCTTCCGCCAGTTTGCCCGCGCCGTAGAAAAGCACTCCGCGCTGGAACATCACTTCGACCAGGCCTTCATGATTTGTCAGCACCTGGTAGATCGCCTGGGCCTGCTTGAATGCCTTCTCAGCATTCTCCGCATCCCGTTTACGACTGTACGCGACGCCCAGATGCAGAAAGGCGCCGGCCGATTGCGCATCCAGCGTGGCTGCTTTCAAGTAATTCTCGATTGCCTTGTCAAGTTGCTCACTTCTCTCGTAAGCGCGGCCGAGATCGACATACGCATTTGCCTGCTCAGACCCGGTCACCTGATCGGCAATCTTTTGATAGGAACCAATCGCATTGGAAAAGTCGCGCCGCGTAATGGCATCAATTGCATCGAGATGCAGCTTGTCACTCGTGGCCAGACTGCGCTTGTCCGCCAGGGAATTCGCGGCAAGCAGTTCATCTTTCGCTTGCTCGGTATTATTTATTTCCAGGTAAGCTTCGGCCAATCGTGCGTGCGCCGGCGCAAATTGAGGATCCAACGTGACCGACTGCTTCAACGCTTTGCTCGCTTGAAAATAAGTGGCAGCACGCAATGCCGAGAGACCTTGATCGTAAAAAAATTTCGCCTCGGCGTTAGGTTGATAAGACGAAGCGTGCCACAACCGGACACCTATCCAGGTGGCAATAATCAAAACGGGAACGGCGACGAGAAGGAGCTGAACCCATTTCAATCGCAGCGCGTTCTGAGCAAACCCTGCGGAAGGATGGCGGGTCACGCTCGGCAGCAGCTCAGTTGCTCCGGACAACGATGCTCGCAACTGTTTTAGGTCGTGAAGCACTTCGTCCGCGGTCTGGTAACGGTCGCCGGTTTCCTTGGCCATTGCCTTGAGGATGATTCTTTCCAATCCCCGTGGAACTCCCGGATTCAATTCCGAGGGCTTGCGCGGTTCGACCTGCAGAACTTTTGAAGAGATCTCGATTTTGCTGTTGCCGGTGAACGGAGGCTTTCCCGCAGCGCATTCGTAGAGCATTACCCCCAGCGAAAATAGATCGCTGCGCGCGTCTACCGGCTGCCCCCGCAGTTGCTCCGGGGACATGTAGGCTACGGTGCCCACGATGTAACCTTCTTCGGTCAACTGCGTTACCGTCTTAGCTTCCGGATCCGTAGAATGCTCGTTCTGCGTCACGCGCGCGAGACCAAAATCGAGGACCTTGACCTGTCCGCGCGGAGTAATCATGACGTTCTGTGGCTTTATGTCGCGATGGATGACGCCGCGAGCATGCGCTTCTGACAGCGCCTCAGCCACTTGTATGCCGATATCGATGACTTCGTCGGGCGCGAGCGGCGATTCCACCAGTCTGGTCGCGAGAGTTTCCCCTTCGACATACTGCATGGCGATGAAGAGACAGTCCCCGTCCTCATTCACCTCATAGATAGAGCAGATGTTCGGATGATCCAGTGTGGCCGCGGCTCTTGCTTCACGGAACAGCCGTTTTTTGGCCTGCGCATCGTCGATCGATTTCGCCGGCAGCATTTTGATCGCGACTTTGCGTTCCAGCTTGGTGTCTTGCGCAAGGAAGACTTCGCCCATGCCGCCTGAGCCCAGCTTTTCAATTATCCGGTAGTGAGAAAGTTGTTGGGCAGCCAAGTCGGGTTACCTCGCGACGGCCTGCGAATTCATGAGGAGATTATTCACAGTCGCGTTTGTTCGAACTGATTCGACCAAAGTCTTTCACTTACTGACAATTGATGAGGTTCTACTCGGAAGCAAGTTCATTGTCAATGAGTGTTTTGGCTTAGCAACATTCCTAACGGAGCACTACCGGCAATCCTTGTTCGTCGCCAGAGCAAAGCATATGATGTTCGCATGTTGGATTGGGCCGAATGCCAGCAAGTGGAACACGTGGAAGATAAGGTCAGCGGCGCCTGGGTATTCCGTGGGACGAGGATTCCTGTGCGAGCGCTCTTTGAGAACCTGGAATCTGGTGCTTCGGTCGATCAGTTTTTGGAATGGTTCCCCGGCGTGACTCATGAGCAGGTGACCGCCGTTCTCGAACATGCCGAGAAAAGCCTGGTCGAAGTCTGATAGATAACCTCCGTACTCATGCGGATTCTCTTTGATCAAGGCACTCCGCTACCTCTTCGAGCCTACCTGAAGGGTCATATAGTGGATACAGTCTACGAACGCGGCTGGTCGCAATTAACAAACGGGGCGCTCCTGGTTGAAGCTGCGAAGTCTTTCGACTTATTCATCACAACCGATCAGCAACTCAGCTATCAACAAAATCTCGCGACCAGCAAAATCAGTGTGTTGGTCTTAATGACGACAAGCTGGCCGCGCATCAAAGAACATACCGCGCAAGTAGTAGGGGCAATCGATCAGATTTTGCCGGGCGAATATCGCGAGATTAGGTTCCCCTGACAATTGATCAATCAATCATTGCTTCCGGCATCAACGGAATCCGATTGAAACTCTTACCCGCCGCATTTTCAATCGCATTGAGGATCGCCGGCGCTGGTCCATCCATCGGCAACTCGCCGATTCCTTTCGCTCCGGCTGGTCCAAACGCGTAAGGGTTCTCCTCAAAGTAAACGCGAATCGGGGGGATGTCGGCAGCGGTTGGCATGATGTAGTTGGTCATCTGACCATTGGCCATCCGGCCATTTTGCCAGACGACATTTTCGTAGAGCGTCATGCCGATCGCCTGCGCAATTCCGCCTTCGATCTGCCCGGCTGCCAGCACGGGATTGATCACGCGACCAACTTCCTGGACCGCGACAAAGTCATCGACATGCGCTTCGTAAGTCAGGCTGTCGTACGAAACTTCAGCGACATAAACAGCCCATGCAAAAGCGCCGTAAGCATCGCCCTGATACTTTTCGTCGTCCCAGTGAACGTTCGGAGGTGGCTGATACTGGCTGAACGATTTCAGTGGACCATGCTTCGCGATGTAATCCGTACAAGCTCTTTGAAATTCATCCTGAGTGAATTGATCTTTCAACAGCCCGCTGCCGATGAGTGTCTGTTTCAATCCCAGCACCGCCGACTCAACCAACTTGCCCACAATCATACAGGTGCGCGAAGCGACGGTTGGACCACTGTTGGGAACCTGGGCCGTGTCAGGTTGAACTACTTCAATCAAATCGTAATCGAGGCCCAGGGCTTCAGCGGCTATCTGCGCAAAGATCGTGTTCGTACCCTGACCAATCTCAGTGCTGGCGGCCAGAATTTTTACGTGACCTTCGACCGTCGCTTCCGCGCCTACCACCGATTGCAAGTAAACCTCGCCAGACCCGGTGAACCCCGCGCCGTGCATGAACGAAGCGAAGCCGATGCCTCTCTTGAGGTAGCGCAAACTGTTAGTTTGCGAACGCAAGCTGACAGCTT
>QHXH01000772.1 GCA_003222855.1 Acidobacteriota bacterium | reverse complement strand
GATCGGCGTTTCCACTTGATATTTGTCCGCCAGCACGTCGGTCGTCTTCAGTCCGTTCCCGGTGATGCAGAGCACGGTCGTTTCATCGGGCAGAATACGGTCCTGCTGGATCAGCTTGCGCGCCGTCCCAACCGTTACGCCGCCCGCGGTTTCGGTGAAGATGCCCTCGCTCTCTGCCAGCAACTGGATAGAACTGACAACTTCGGGATCGGAAACGTCTTCGGACCATCCACCGCTTTTAGTGATGGCCTTCAACGCGTAATGTCCGTCGGCGGGATTGCCGATAGCCAACGATCGCGCAATCGTCTTCGGACGCTGCGGCTCGATCTCGCTGCTGTACTGCTTGATCGCCGTTGAAATCGGCGAGCAGCCAGTCGCTTGCGCGCCAAAAAACTTTACCGGTTTCGGATCGACCAGCTTTAGGAGAATCAGTTCATCAAATGCCTTCTTGATCTTAGTGATCAAAGATCCGCCCGCCATCGGCACCACGACGTTATCAGGCAATTGCCAGCCCAGTTGCTCGGCGATTTCGTAGCCCACCGTCTTCGAGCCCTCGGCGTAATACGGACGCAGATTGACGTTCACGAATCCCCAACGATGTTCGTCTGCGATCTGCGAGCACAGACGATTCACGTGATCGTAGCTGCCACTGATGCGTACCAGTTCCGCGCCAAACACTTGTGTGCCCAGAATCTTCGCGGGCTCAAGATCGGAGGGAATAAAAATCCACGCCTTCAAACCTTCGCGAGCTGCTTGCGCCGCCACCGAGTTCGCGAGATTGCCGGTCGAGGAGCACGCCACGGTATCGAACCCGAAGCTGCGCGCATTCGCCAAAGCGACGGCAACCACACGGTCTTTGAAGCTCAATGTTGGCAGGCACACCGCGTCATTTTTAACGAAGAGCCGGCGCGATCCGATTTGCTCGCCCAGTCGCGGCGCGCAAACCAGCGGGGTGAACCCAACTGGGAGGGAGGGCTGGAACCCCGCGGGTAGCGGCAGCAACTCGCGATAGCGCCACATGTCGGGCGCACGCGAGGCCAACAGGTCGCGCGAAATGCGCGGTCGGAGAGAATCGTAATCGTAGGTGACTTCGAGCGGCGAGAAACAGTCTTCGCAGATACTGCGCGGCTGGTTGCCCCAGGTCTTGCCGCATTCGCGGCAGCGGAGTTCGTACGTGCTCGTCCCCATTTTCGCAACTTCTTTCTGTGACTGCGGGACGAGCCGGGAAAAATTACCCAGTTAACACAAAACCCCTTTTCCGAATGGGAAAAGAGGCTCGGGAAATGCGAATCAATTTCGCTTACCCGAATCTCATGGTCCCCGTTGCCGGGCGAGAGTTGGCACCTGCGATGGAGATATATGATCCCGATCCGGTTGCCGTGGCGTCCTAGGGCTCGTCCCTCAGCCACTCTGCATGAAATTCCAGCTTGCTCAAAAAAGAGCGAACTTGGATTCAAATACTACAACCGGCCAATCGGCGTCTCGGCGGTCAATCGCCGTTCAGCGGCTGTACTGATTGCGCTTCTTGTCTTCGTGACGCTCGATCCCGAACTGGATCAGACGGTCAATCAATTCGCGATACGGCAGTCCAGTCGCTGCCCACAGTTTCGGATACATGCTGATCGCGGTGAAGCCGGGCATGGTGTTGATCTCGTTGACGTAGATCTTGCGCGACTTGGGATCCATCAAAAAATCGACGCGCGCCAGCCCCGTGCAATCGACCGCTTGGAACGCCGCGATCGCCAGCCGCTGGACCGTTTTCATTTCCGCTTTTGTGATCTTCGCGGGGATCATCAGCTCGGAGCCTTCCGCCAAATACTTCGCGTCGTAGTCGTAGAACTCTTTACAGGGAACGATTTCTCCCGCAACCGAAGCTTTGGGATCGTCATTGCCAAGCACCGCGCACTCGATCTCGCGCGCCTTATTCTTCTTTCCGCCGACGCCTTCCTCTATCACAATCTTGCGATCGAACTTTGCCGCCTCTGCGATCGCCGGGCCGAGCTCCTTGCGATCGTGCGCCTTCGAGATTCCCACCGACGACCCAAGATTCGCCGGCTTCACGAAGACTGGATACTTCAGCTTGCTCTCCACCTGCCTCTGCGTTTTTTGGGGCTCGCCCTCGAATTGGCTGCGCAACACGGTCACGTGTTTCACGATGGGCAATCCCGCCGCCCGGAACAAAGACTTCATGATGTCCTTGTCCATGCCCGCCGAAGAGCCGAGCACGCCCGCGCCGACGTAGGCGATGTCGGCGAGTTCGAGAAGGCCCTGAATCGTGCCGTCTTCGCCGAAGGTTCCGTGCAGCACGGGGAAAATGACATCCACGTTAATG
>QHXH01000041.1:503-6404 GCA_003222855.1 Acidobacteriota bacterium | reverse complement strand
TTGATTTGCCTCAACGCCGCGTGCGCGGTTTCATCATTCAAACGGCCGATCGATTTCAAATCGCCGTTCGCAAACGCCTGGGCCACCTGGATTGCGTAGTGGGCTTTTTGGCGGGTCATACCAAGTGAGCGCAGATGGGTCTCACCGCATTCGATGAACTTGCGCGGTTCGAACGGATCGATGTTCGATCTTAATCGTTCGAACATTGACCGAGCTGAGACAAGCGAAACCTGTTGTTCGAGAACTATGCGGAGCAGAGTGCGAAAGCCCGTTGGGCGGCCCCACATCGGCGGCGGGCCGTGAAGCCGATAGATCGAGGCGAGGCAACGATCGCGCGCGGCGAGCAGTTCCGCGGCAGTTGCCAGACTCTGTTTAGTTAACGAGATGTGGGAGTAGGTGATCGCGTTTTTCTTCAGCTCTACTACTCCTGAACCATGCATGGCCAATCAGATGGGCCCTTCTAGGGCTGGGAAATCACCTGTGCATCGAATGCCTGCGTGACACTAGCGCCGGCGCTATCCATGCCCTTGACGAAAAAGGTTGTATCTCCGGGCTGTAGCGGTACGCCGTCAACCGTGCCTTGCGAAGTAACATTGATACCGGCCGGAACTGTGCCGCTAGTGACTTCAAAAGAATAAGGAGGAGTGCCGCCGCTCAGCTCCAACCATTCATGATATTCCTCACCTACTTCAAACTGTGGAAGACTCTCAGTAATAAAGGTCAAAGTCGATTCATTTTTGGTCATGGGTCGTATCCTTTTGTGTGTGGAATTTCCTGGGGGCTCAGCGAAATTGCCGATCAGCTTATAAGCAGCGAAGGACAGAATGGCAATCTACACGCACTTTCTTTCCAGCGCCAGCCTCAGAAAGTTCTCAAACAGCAGTCGTCCGTCGCGAGATTCGTTCGGATGCTCCCAACGAGTGGGATTGCGGTTCCAATCTTCAAACGATTTTGCCAGATGAAACTGAACCGAGTAAATCATTTGATCGCCGGATCGCTTGACCATCATTTGATTGCGGCAAAGATAGGATCGAGCGAGAAGCGTGAAACCCTCGGGCACGCGATCGAGTTGCAGTCCATGGTTCTGCCAGACGCGCAGGATACGGCCTTCGCGCGTGTAATCCTGCCAGACTCTGGATTCCGGATTGTCAATGCCGGTGAAGATTGGATCTTCCGGCTCGACAATGCGCACGAAGCGATATTGGTATTCAGTAACGCGATTCGTTCGGCGCTTTTCCTGTTCCTGCTGATCGAGCGTTACCACCCGCGCGCCAAAGCTTAGTCCGATCAATTGATGCCCGCCGCAAATACCGAGCACTGGAATCCTGGTTGTGTGAATGAAATTGGCGAAGCGGGTAAGCAGCTCAGGTTTGTAGAAATCGAAATCTCGCAGCGTGCCGCTCAACACAATGGCATCCGGTTTGAAGTCGACCGCGGTTCTTTCGAGTTCGCTCACGTGCGCAATTTGCGTAATCGGTTGCTGCACAAGGCGTTTGATGTTCGTGACGATATTTTGCAACGCCAGCGAAGCGATCTGTCGTTCGCGTTTGAGTTGAGTGTGGACGTCTTTGCCCAGTTCCTGCCGGGCGATGTCGGAAAGATCATTTTCGTCGCGCAACAGATTGTCGACGATCAGCACGCGCGCTTTTTCGATCGTCTTATCGATCGATTCGTAACGACAGAAATTCTGTTGATTGAAAGGGAAGGGAAGCGCCTCGATTTCCGAGGCGTGCGCGTCGGCCGGATTTGTCTCTTGAATTTCCACGATGGATTCGTTAGCCACGAAAAGGCACAAAAGTCCCAAAAAATAAGCGAGTAAAAAACCTGACCATACGTCTAAGGCTTTGCATTTCCTTTTGTGCTTCTTGTGCCTTTTTGTGGCTCCGTTCTTTGCTTAGTACTTTGCTTAAACTCCGGAACGCGCAGACCTGCTCCGGCCTTAGCGATCTCGTCACGTACTTTACCAATTATCTGCCGCCGAATGCGAGCGCGAAAAGCGGCGTTACGATCAGCAGTCAGCCGATCTGAGATGAGCAGCATTCGATGGCAGGAGCTGTCGAGTTCATCTGCGATCATCGAAATCTTCGTGATGTCATATGGAATCGCCACGGCGCGACAACCAATTCGCGCGAACACCGAGAGATAACGGGCGGTTGCTAAGTCGGGGCAGAGCATTCGACGCCGGCCGACTTTCAATTCGATTCCCAACAACGTGTGATGAATCTGTGGCGTAGTGTTTTCAGGCATTGGCGGAAAATCGTAAGAGCGGGTTCGCAGCTTCAGCACGCGCTCCAGGTAAACCTGTGGCAACCATGAATCGCCAAGTTCACTTCTTATCTTCTCGAGATACTTTGCCGCGTGATTCATTGCGGAGCAGTTAACGCATGCGCACGGCAATCGTGGGTCGAGATTGAAAGACGCTGATTATGCGACCGGGAAACAGTCCGAGATAAAATACGCCGAGGATCGTAATCAGCAAGGCGACGGCAAGACTCGCCGGAATACGCGGCACTTCCCAGGCCCCGGCGCGTTCACGGAAAAACATGACGATGATCAGTCGCAAATAGTAATAAGCAGAGATGGCAGTATTCAGCACGCCAATGACAACCAGCCAAACATAGCCTTGCTTGAGCGCGGCGCTGAAAACGAAAAGTTTCCCCGTGAAGCCGGCGGTCAGTGGCATCCCGAAGAGGCTTAACAAGAAAATCGAGAGTGAAAATGCGAGTACCGGCGAAGCGAAACCAATGCCGTTGTAATCATCGACAGTTGTTTGTTGGTCGCCGCGCCGCGCAATCAAGGTGACGACGGCAAACGCACCCATGTTCATAATTGCGTAGGCCAGCAGGTAAAAAGCGACTGCCGACAAAGCAGAGCTTCGTTCATCCGGCGTCGCCGCCGCGCCAGCCGCCACGAACCCCACCAACGCATAGCCGGCGTGCGCGATCGATGAATACGCCAGCATTCGCTTTACATTGTTCTGTGCGATCGCCACGACGTTCCCGACGGTCATCGTCAAAACTGCCATGACAGCCAAAGCGCCAATCCACGCTTTGTGTGCATAGCCACCCGCGCTGACGGCCGCAGCTGCGATGGGAAAGCCGAAAACGAACACGCGCATGAACGAAGCAAAGCCGGCTGCCTTTGGCCCCGCAGCCATGAACGCCGTGACGGGTGTGGGCGCGCCTTCATAAACATCCGGCGTCCAAACATGAAAGGGGGCAGTGGCGATTTTGAATCCGAATCCAACCAGCAACATTGCTGCTCCTGCCAGCAGCAACGGCGGATAGAGCGATTGATTCAGGCGCGCGGCAATGGTGGCGATATTTGTGGTCCCCGGCAAACTCGCGGTCGCGGTCGCTCCATAGATCAAGGCAATGCCGTAGAGCAGAAAGGCAGACGCGAATGATCCAAGAATGAAATACTTTAAAGACGATTCGTTCGAGCGCACATCGGTGCGGCGAAATCCGGCGAGGACGTAAGTGGCGATCGAAAGTATTTCGAGACCGAGAAAGACGATTACCAAATCTCCTGCCGAAGCCATCAACATCATGCCGGTTGTCGCGAAGAGCAGCAGGGAATGAAACTCTCCGGCCGGCAGCTTCTCCGTCTCGATCCAAACATTCGAGATCAGAATCGTCAGCAGGGCCACGATTACAAAAATTACTGTGAAGCTGAGGCGCAGTTCGTCCAGCACAATCATGCCGTTGAATCCGCTGCGCTGGACCGGCCACGCGTTCCATAACCAAATCGTGGCCACCAGGCTGGCGATTAGACCGATTATCGAAAGCGTTCCCGTCAGCCAACGCTGGTTTCGTTTGGCAAACGCATCGACCATCATGACGAGCACGCCGGCAATGCCGACAATCAACTCCGGCGCGATCAACGTCAGATTAATATCGGGAGTGCCTGCTTGAAAAGCTAGCAACATGTTCATCCAATACACACTAAAAACTATCTGCCTGGCTCGGTCGTTCGAGCCAGGAGTTTATTCAACCGCACGCGCAAATCGGCCTTGTAGTTTTCCGGCGGAGTGCTCATGCCTAATTGCACTGGCGCATCAACTCTTCCGTCTTTGTTCAGCAACACGATCATCGGCAGCCGAACTCGATCGGCGAATTGCAGAAAGACCATCTTGCCGGTATCGCGCAAAACGGGAAACGTTACCTTTCGTTCGCGCGCGTATCTCTTTAAACCCGCATTGGTGATTTCTTCAGGGCGTTCCACGCTGACCCAGAAAAACTTCACCGGCTTGTCTCGGAACTCCGTAAGCAGTTCCTGCAACGCGCGCAATTCGGTGCTGCATGGCGCGCACCATGTCGCACCAAACGAAACCAGCACGACGCTGCCCCGCAAATCTGCGAGGTCGTAAATTTTTCCGTCGAGACCCTGTAACTTCATCCTGGGATCCGTCGGCGGAGCCTTAACCTGCGCAGACGCGGTGCTGCCGAGTCCGATCAGGAACGCGGTCATCAATATTGCTCTTAGCAAGCGCGTTCGCATGATTCCTATTGTGCCTTCTCCGGTTTCGGGGCGGCGGCGACGTTCGGTGTCCTGGCCGCATTCGGACTGACATTTTGTTGTGTTGCTGCCACGCTGGCGCGCGATCGATTCAAAAACGGTGCCGGATAAACTCCCATAAACAGCATTAGTGCCAGTAGCGGCAACACCAGCGCGACTTCGCGCGCGTTCAAATCAAGCAGCTTTGCATTTGCTTCACTGGTTTTCACGCCGAACACGACACGCTGTAGCATCCAAAGCATATACACCGCGGCCCAGATGACGCCCGTTCCCGCCAGCATCGTGACAATCCACGCGTGCTGAACGGCAGCCGATGTCCATGAACCGAGCATGATCAGAAACTCGCCGACGAAACCGTTCAGGAATGGCAAACCGATTGATGACAGCGAGGCGATGACAAAGAGGGCAGAGAACCATGGCATCGGCCGCGCCAGTCCGCCAAACTCTGAAATCATGCGCGTGTGCCGCCGTTCGTAAATCATGCCAACAAACAGAAACAGCGCGCCAGTCGATACGCCGTGATTCAGCATTTGGTAAAGCGCGCCCTGCATTCCCTGTTCGGTAAACGAAAACAAGCCGAGCACCACAAATCCCATGTGACTGACTGATGAATAGGCGACCAGACGCTTCACATCGGGCTGGACCATCGCCACGAGCGCGCCGTAGATAATTCCGATGACCGCGAGCGTGATCATGATTGGCGCGAATTGCCGGGACGCGTTCGGGAACAAACCAAAATTGAAGCGCAGCAGCCCGTAGGTGCCCATCTTCAAAAGCACGCCGGCCAGGATCACGCTGCCTGCCGTGGGCGCCTCGGTGTGCGCGTCCGGCAGCCAGGTATGAAACGGCCAGAGCGGTACCTTGATGCAGAAGGCAAAAGCGAATGCGAGGAACAACCAGAATTCTGCGCGCGGCGAAATCGCCCCTACGTTGGTTTTGAGTGTTTCTATCAGGACGGTGTAATCAAAGGTGCCAATGCCCGTCGCCTGTTGATGAATGAAGTACAACGCGATGATGCCGACCAGCATCAAGAGCGAGCCTACTGCCGTATAGATGAAAAACTTTACCGCCGCGTAGATACGTCGCTCGCCGCCCCAGATTCCGATCAGGAAAAACATCGGCACCAGCGAAGCTTCAAAGAAAAGATAGAAGAGGAGGAGATCCAGCGAGACGAAGACGCCGATCATCGCCGACTCAAGCAACAACATCAGCGCGTAGTAAGTCACTTGCCGCTTCGCGATCGCAGTCCAACTCGAGAGCACCGCGATTGGCATCAACAGCGTCGTCAACAGAACGAGCCAGAGACTGATGCCGTCAATCCCGACGTGATACCGCGCTCCGATCGATCCAATCCAGGAATAATTTTCCTCGAAACGAAAGGCG
>QHXH01000041.1:0-489 GCA_003222855.1 Acidobacteriota bacterium | reverse complement strand
AGCGTCGTGAACGAGAGCGCTATCCAACGATGGTGCGATTCTTTGGCGCCGGGCGTCAGGCCGTAGACAACTGTGGTGGCTGCGCCAATCACCGGCAAAAGAATCAAAATTGTGAGCAGATGATTCTGCATACTCTGTTAATGTCCGACAAACTTCATTTTGTCGAAATCCTGGTCATGAAGACTCAATGGGATCTCACGACAAACTGAAGTTTGTCGGACGTAATCACCTCACCAAAAACCTTAAAACATGTGCGCCGCTGTAAGCGAAGTAGCCAATAATAATCAGCGCCCCGGCGAGAATGATTGCGGCATAACCGCGGACATAACCGATCTGCATGTAACGAATGGCCCGTCCAAACCTGACGACCGCGCCGCCAATCGTGTGAATGATCCCGTCGATCACGCCGATATCGAAGAGCTTCCACAGTCCTTCGCGCGCGCCAACCTCGATCGGTTGAATGATGGCCGCATCATAAATCTCATCGAC
>QHXH01000040.1 GCA_003222855.1 Acidobacteriota bacterium | reverse complement strand
CGTGGAAACGGATAACCAAGATGAGGCGGCTTTCCACATTTTGTTAGTGTTGATGAAGCCTGCGTGGCAGGCGGCAGTAAATAGCCACGGGCGTAAGCCCGTGGATAACAGTAGAAAGAAGATGGTTGAGCCCGCGAAGGAGCCTGTCGGAAAAAGTCCTCCGTGGTTCTCTATGTAAGCTCCGTGCACCGTGCCTCTGTGGTAAATGTTTTTCCCGGTAATTTCACCACGGAGACACAGAGCGTCACAGAGTTTGCACAGAGAAATTCATTTTTCCGACAGACTCCGAAGCGGGCGGCAGAACATCGACTCTGTCGCCCCTTCGAGGGCTCATATTTCGCGCTCGTTGTCAGCGAGCCTGCTGCTAAACCATCCACGAAATCACACGAAGTAACGCCAAGGGCTTGGGGTAATTGGAGTGATTTAGTGGATCGTCTTCCTTGCTTACTTTCAAATAACATTACTGGAGCTGTCGACGAGTTGTTCATCAGGAAATAAAACGAGGCCTTCGCAGACAACGCTTGACAGCAAAAAATAAATCCTATCGGCACTAGCATAAATTCTAAGTAACGGATAATCTTCCGCTCTTCCCGGCTTAACTAATTCTCTTTCCAGTTTCTTCAATGGCGACACCGGAACCTATTCGTGACCCGATTCTCGAGCGACCACTTCCGAGCAGTCCCGACACGGAACGCGCAATTCTCGGGGCAATTATTCTCGACAACGCCTTGATTGCTCAGGCAGTCGAGCTTCTCAAGCCGTCGGATTTTTACGTGCCGTCGCATCGCCGCATCTTTGTCGCGATGATCGCGCTGTTCGAACGCGGATCAGAAATCAATCCGATCTTAGTCGCCGAAGAATTGCGCCGCGACAACTCACTTGATTCGTCAGGCGGCGTTTTGTTTCTCACCAATCTCACTAACGGTTTGCCGCACGTTACGAGTATTGTGCAGTTTGCGAAAGTCGTCCGCGGCAAATCTCTCTTGCGACAACTCGTCAAAGTCGCGAACAAGATCCCCGCCGAAGCTCTGGAAGAAGAAGACGAGCCGCAAAACATTCTCGATCATGCGGAACAGGCAATCTTTGCTCTGGCCGACGAGCGCATTCGCCAGGGATTCGAACACATCAAGCATCCGGCCGAACGCGTGCTGGAAAAAGCGGAAGCCGTTGAGCATCGTGACCTGGTCGTAACCGGTGTGCCTACAGGGTTTCGCGGCTTGGATGCGTTGACCTCTGGCCTGCAAAAGCAGGACCTGGTCGTCATCGCCGGGCGGCCTTCGATGGGCAAGACGAGTTTGGCTTTGACGCTCGCGCAGCATGCGGCGATCGAAAGCAATGCCGTAGTCGGCATCTTCTCGCTGGAAATGTCGGCAGAGGCGCTGGCGATGCGCATGCTTTGTTCAGAGGCAAGTGTGGACGCGCAAAAGTTTCGCAGTGGTTATCTTTCAAACGAAGAGTGGTCGCGGCTGGGAAAGGCGCTCGGCAGACTGGCCGACGCGCGTATCTTCATCGACGACACGGCGGCGATTTCAGTCCTGGAAATGCGTGCGAAAGCGCGACGTTTGGCAACTGAGCAGAAGCAACTCGACCTGGTCGTCGTTGATTACCTGCAGTTGATGTCGGGCTCTTCTCACCGGTTTGAATCAAGACAACAGGAAGTTTCGCAAATTTCGCGCGAGCTGAAAGCGCTGGCAAAGGAATTGGGTGTGCCGATGGTGGCGCTATCACAACTGTCGCGCGCGCCTGAGAATCGCACAGACCATCGCCCGCAACTTGCCGACCTTCGTGAGTCAGGCGCCATCGAACAGGACGCGGATGTGGTTGCGTTCATTTATCGGGAAGAGCAATACAACAAGCAGGAAGAGAACAAGAACATCGCGGAGTTAATCGTTGCCAAGCAACGCAACGGCCCCACCGACACAGTCTATCTCGCCTTCGTAAATCAGTTCGCCAAGTTTGCCGATCTCGATCGAGATGCTCTGGGCGCTTACCTCGCCCGTTTCGACCGCTCGAAGGGTTCGCCACGAATCAATCGTGGCGATGACGGGTTCTAGAATTCATCCACAGATTACACAGATTCAAAAATTATCCTCATGCTGTGGAGTCTCGGGAACTTAACCCCGTCTCTCCCGACTGCATTTCAGTATTGAATCGGTGTAATCTGCGTAATCTGTGGATACTTCTATATCAATCGAGCACGTGGGACGCCCAACCTGGGCTGAGATCGATCTCAATGCGCTCGCGCATAACTTCCGAGTGATTCGTGAACACGTTGGCCGGAACGTTCGTGTCATGGCGGCCGTGAAAGCGAATGCTTACGGCCATGGCGCGGTCCAATGCGCAAGAATATTGGAAAGTGAGGGCGTGGATTGGTTCGGCGTGGCGCTCCCGGAAGAGGGCATCGAACTGAGAGAGGCCGGAATTTCAGGGCCCATCCTATGTCTCGGCGGATTTTGGAAAGGCCAGGAGGCAGCGTGTTTGCAACATCGATTGACGCCGGTCGTTTATCGTCTCGACATGATCGAATCACTTGACCACGCCGCGCGCGAGGCGAAAGTAACGGCGGGGGTTCACGTAAAGATTGATACCGGGATGGGTCGTCTGGGTGTGCGCGCCGATCACGTTTCCGAATTCGCGCAGGCCGCCAAACAGTTCACAAACATTCACGTCGATGGATTGATGACGCATCTGGCCGCGGCGGACGATGAAACGAAACAGGCCTTCACGGGCGATCAACTTCGCAGATTTCAAAAGGCGGTGCAGGTCTTCCGCGAAAACAGCTTTGCGCCCACGTTCATTCATGCGGCTAACTCAGCGGCAACGTTCGCGCATTCGCGCAGAGACGAGAATATGGTGCGACCGGGAGGGACTCTTTATGGGTTCACGCGCGATGTGTTACCGGGGAATGTCGAGACGCCGCCGCTGCGGCCGGTCATGTCACTCTATTCGCGTATCATGCTGCTGAAAAAAGTTCCGCAAGGTGAGAAGCTGGGCTACGGGTGCACGTTCGAAACGAACCGCGATTCGCTGATCGCGACGCTCCCGATCGGTTACGATGATGGTTATCGACGCGCGCTTTCAAATCATGGCCGCGTGATTGTGCGCGGAGAATTCGCGCCGGTGGTGGGTCGCGTCTCGATGGATCTAACCTTAATCGACGTTACAGATGTACCCGGCGTCGAGCTTGACGATCAGGTAACCTTGCTGGGCGCCGATGGAGACGAAGCGATTACCGCGGAAGAGATCGCCGAAGCTGCCGGAACTATTTCATATGAGATTACCTGCGGCATCAGCAATCGCGTGCCGCGAATCTACTGCGCATCGTAGCGTCACGAGTAACCAACCGGTTATGATTTTGCGTTCTTGCCCGCCAGGGCCGAAACATCCAGCAGATAGACCGCTTGGTTGGAGGTGAGCACGAACAGACGGTTCCCGTCCGGACTAAACTGGAGTGCACAGCATCAGCGCAGCGAAATAGGAGTTAATCTTTCTCTTCATGGAAAAATCGGGGCGCAAGGAATCGAACCGCTGAAGGGTAGATAGCATTTTTGGGCGCGAAAGTGCAAGGAATAATCATGAAATCTCTTTCGAACTTGAATGACCGCCAGGAGGTGCTCAGTCGAATGCGGCAGCTGTCGCCGGAAAGCCCGCGCCGCTGGGGCAAGATGACGCCGCACCAGATGATTTGTCACCTCAACGATTCATTCAAATCAGTTATTGGGGAAAGAGAGGTCAGCTCACGCAAGAGCAATTTGCTTACGCGCACAGTAGTGCGATGGCTTGCTTTATATGCTCCTTTTAAATGGCCGCACGGGGTTCCCACTATGCCCGAGAATGATCAGAAACGAGGTGGAACACCGCCGGAAGATTTCAAACGTGATGTCGAGGCGCTGGCGTTGATGATTGAGCGGGTAACTTACCCGCAGAAAGATTTCCAATGGCGACGTCACCCGTTGTTCGACGAGATGTCGGAGCGAGACTGGATGCGTTGGGGTTACCTCCACGTCGATCATCATTTCCGTCAATTTGGGTTGTAACTGCAAAACTCAAGAAGACTAGTTGGGTAAACGACTGGAGCGCAAGCGTCCTCGCTTGCATCGTAACTCAGAGCAGCAACCGGCACGGTTGCGCTCCAGTCAACTAAATTAATTACATGGCTGAGCCGGGAAAACTGAAAGTTGCCGTTAACGAATCTGAATCCGTAACCGCGCTGCTTTATCCGGCAGCAAAGAGAGATCGCGCCGGGTTAACAATCGTGCTCGGCCACGGTGCGGGCGCGGATCAGATGAGCGCCTTTATGCGAATGGCTGCTGAAGGTTTGGCGGCGCGCGGCCTCGATGCAATGACATTCAATTTTCTTTACAAGGAGCAAGGGCGCAGCGCGCCGGATCCAAAGGCGAGATTGGAGTCTTGTTATCGGGCGGTTATTGATGCTGCTCTCAAACACAAAAAGCTGAAGGACAACAAACTCGTAATCGGCGGCAAATCGATGGGCGGCCGCATCGCTTCTCAGGTGGCGGCGGCTGAAGGTGACCGTGTCACAGGTCTGGTGTTTCTTGGTTATCCACTGCATCCACCGGGCCGGCCGGATAAGTTACGCGACGAACATTTGAAAGAGATCAAGAGGCCAATGCTGTTCGTACAAGGTTCGCGCGATGCTTTTGGAACTGAAGACGAGATCCGCGCGATTATTAAGAAGCATCGTCTGCGGGCGACTCTCTACCCAATTGAGAAGGGCGATCATTCTTTCAAAGTTCCGAAAAGTCTGAAGCCGCAACCACAGGTCTATGAAGAAGTGATGGACGAAGTAGCGCGATGGTGTGGATCGATTTGAATGGAGCGGACTGGAGCGGAACCGTCCCGGTTGCTAAGTTTTGTCAACGTCGCTGATGCAAGCGAGGATGCTTGCGCTCCAGTCTAAACCGAAAACCGGAGGATTCTTCTCTTGCCCAATTACAAGTTCATTCAACTCGACGTATTTACCGATCGCGCTTTCGCGGGTAATCCGCTCGCGGTATTTCCCGAAGCCGAAGGATTGACTGACGAGCGGATGCAGCAGATTGCCCGCGAGATGAATCTGTCTGAGACCGTTTTCGTATTGCCTTCCGAAAAGGAAGACGTGCTGCGGCGTCTGCGAATCTTCACCCCGAGCAGCGAGCTTCCGTTCGCGGGTCATCCTATCGTCGGCGCCTGGAATTGCCTGGCGCGCGAAGGCGTTGATTGGTCTGGAAGTTAAGGGCGAGCCGGGCAAGGTTGAAGAAGTTCGCGTGAGTGGAACCTCGGTGGTGGTGGCGCGCGGGGTGTTGGAGTTTTGAGATCGAGGATTCTCAAGAACAAGCAGACATCGCGCGATCTTTAGGTCTGGCGCGCGAAGATTTGGACGAGACTTTGCCGATCCAGGCAGTCTCGACCGGCAACACGATGTTGCTGGTGCCGATTCGATCGCTCCGGGACCTGGGAAACTGTCGCCCGAATCAGAATCTGCTCGACGACATCTTTGAGCGGAACGATGTCTTTCGCGGCGGCACCGGGTGCTATGCCTTTACGCGCGAAACGATAGAGATTGGTGCAGCGCGCGCCCATGCGAGGTTCTTTGTGGGCATGGGCATCGGTGAAGATCCGGCGACGGGCAGCGCGGCTGGTCCGCTCGGCGGTTACCTGGTACATCACGGCGCGACGCGAGTTGAGCCCGTCAATGGCGTTTACAAGTTTGTGATCGAACAGGGAGATTTCATTAATCGACCAAGCCGGATTGGTCTGGAAGTTAAGGGCGAGCCGGGCAAGGTTGAAGAAGTTCGCGTGAGTGGAACCTCGGTGGTGGTGGCGCGCGGGGTGTTGGAGTTTTGAGATCGAGGATTCTCAAGAACAAGCAGACATCGCGCGATCTTTAGGTCTGGCGCGCGAAGATTTAGCGACCTCTGCGCCTCTGTGGTGAAAATAGCTTGAAAACACTCACCGCGGAGACGCAGAGAGCGCAGAGGAGGCGCAGAGAATTTCAAATCAGGATACTACCAACGTCCGCACCTTGTGGTTTTGGGCGACGCGCTGAAGCTACACTTGAATTTTTGATCCGGTCGCTACCGCTCGCGTTTCTGACACGGTAGTTGGTTCAACGACGACTGTTGACTTAAAAAATGACGAGCCAAGAACTACTCGATTTCCTCATCATCGGCGCCGGACCGGCTGGTCTCTCCGCGGCGGACGCGGCGGCGAGCGAAGGTCTGACTTACCTGGTGATCGAGAAGGGCACGATCGCCAACACGATTCGCCAATATCCGGTCGGCCGCACAATGTTCTCAACCCCAAACGAATTGGAAATGCGCGAAGGCTCGCTGCATCCGGTGCGCGACAAGCCCACCCGTGAAGAATTGCTGTCGCACTACATTCATTTCGTGCTCGATCACGATCTGCGCGTCACGACCGGGGAAGAAGTGACCGACGTAAAGGCTGACGATACTGATGGCTTTATCGTGCAGACGCGCTGCCGAGGTTTTCACGCAGAGGAGCAGGAAAACAAGTATCGCGCGCGAAATGTTTTGTTTGCGTTTGGTGCAATGGAACATCCGCGTCGTCTGAATATTCCAGGCGAGGACCTGGCGAAAGTACATCATCGATTTGTCGAGCCTTACCCGTACGTTCGCAAAGAAGCGCTGGTCGTCGGCGGCGGCAACAGCGCAGCTGAGGCGGCGTTATTCTTGTCTGAAGAAGGGGCGCGCACGACGATGGCCATCTGGCGCGAAGATTGGGAGAACCGCGATCCAAAAGCCGGCGCCATGAAACATTGGGTGCGCTCGCCTTTGGAGCGCGAGATTGCCGAAGGCCGCCTGCGCGTCATTCTCTACAAAGATATCGACGAGATTACGCCCGACTCTGTGAGACTTACCAACGAGACCGGTGAATCAATGACGATCGCCAACGACGTGGTGTTCGTGCTGATTGGGAGTGATGCCGATTTGACGATATTGAAGAAACTTGGAGTGAAGACCGCGCCCGGCAAGCTGACTGAAGTTCCGATTTACGACAGGGAAACGTTTGAAACGAACGTCGAAGGAATTTATGTTGCCGGCCATTTCACCAACGCGCGTCATATCAAGGCGGCGATTGATGTGCCGCGAAAAATTGTGCCGCTGATTGCAAGGAAGCTCCGCGCCTTAGCTACTCGGTAATCACACGTCAAACAAGAGAATGGAGACGCCGCTCACCCCAATCGATTTTGCCCGTCGCGCCCGTAAGCTCTATGGAGATCGCGAAGCCGTTGTCGATGGCGATTCGCAAATGACTTACGAACAATTTCTGGATCGTTGCGATCGTTGGTCGGCGACCTTGGAGCAACTTGGCGTCCGGCAAGGGGATCGCGTTGCTTACATTGCGCCGAATACTCACGCTCAACTCGAATCATTTTATGCAGTGCCGCAAATTGGCGCGGTGCTGGTGCCGATCAACTACCGGCTAACTCCTGACGATTTCATCTATCTAATCAATCACAGCGGGGCAAAGATTGTCTGTGTCCACTCCGATTATCTTGCGGCCGTCGAAAGTGTTCGTTCTCAGCTACCTTTGGTGGAGCACTTTGTGGCGCTGGAAGGATCGCGCGATAGTTGGCTTGATTACGAAGCATTGCTAATGGCGGCGTCGAGAGATTTTGCTCGGCCCGCGATCAAAGAAAACGACCTGCTGACAATCAACTATACGAGTGGCACGACATCGCGTCCCAAGGGCGTGATGATCACACATCGCAATGCTTACATGAATTCCATCGGCACGCTGGTGCATGAACACATGTCGTGCGCGGATCGATATCTTTGGACGTTGCCGATGTTTCATGCCAACGGCTGGACCTTTGTCTGGACCGTGACGGCAGCCGGCGCCACCCACGTTTGTTTACCGAAAGTAGATCCGCGTCGCGTCTTTGAAATGATCGAGAAAGAACGAATTACGATGCTGTGCGCCGCGCCCACGGTGTTGATAAGTCTCGCCAATGCCGGAGCAGAAGTGAGGCGCAACGCCCGGCGCGGAGTTCGCGTGCTGACTGCCGGCGCTCCGCCCGCCGCGTCGACCATCGAGCGTTTGGAAGGCGAACTAGGGTGGACGGTGACGCAGGTTTATGGATTGACTGAGACTACTCCCTTCATCACAGTGTGCGAGCCGCGAGTAGAGCATGAACAGCTTTCGATCTCAGAACGCGCAATCATCAAGGCCCGCCAGGGAGTTGAGCTGATCACTTCCGGCGAGACAACTGTGGTCGACGATCAAGGCGCTGAGGTCCCCCATGATGGCGAAACGCCCGGCGAGATCGTGGTGCGTGGCAACGTAGTGATGCGTGGTTATTACAACGACATGGACGCAACTGCCGAGGCAATGCGCGACGGTTGGTTTCACACCGGCGACGCGGCCGTGATTCATCCGGACGGCTACATCGAAATTCGCGATCGCTTGAAAGATGTGATCATCAGCGGCGGAGAGAATATT
>QHXH01000039.1 GCA_003222855.1 Acidobacteriota bacterium | reverse complement strand
GATAAGTCGCCGGGCGCCATTGGTGAGCGACTTGACCAGCCTGGCCAGCTACCGCCACGAACAACAAGACGGCGATCCCAAACAATCTGACGGATCTTGTTGCCGGCAAACTTAACTTCATAACCAGAAAGTCATTCGGTAGAAACCTTCTGCTGCTCATTCAGGGCCGCGTGCATCGTATGCCACGACAAGGTTGCGCATTTAAGGCGAGCGGGAAAATCGCGAACCCCGGCAAAGATCGTCAGCTTGCCAAGATGGTTCGGCTCGGTCTCGACATCCAGCTCGCCCATCGCCATGCGATGAAATTCATTGAAGAGCGTTTCGGCTTCCTGCTTACTCTTTCGCTTCACCGCCTGGGTCATCATGCTGGCAGATGCTTTTGAGATTGCGCATCCGGATCCTTCGAAACTGACTTCCTTCACTTGATCATCTTCAAGCTGAAGATAGACGTTCAGTTGATCTCCGCAAAGCGGATTGAACCCTTCGGCATGACGATTCGCATTTTCGAGTTTATGAAAATTGCGCGGTTTCTTGTTGTGGTCCAGGATGACCGCCTGGTAAAGCTCACTTAATTCCGACATGATCGCAGTTGATTGGCGTTTCGTGTGATTTGGTGGTTCAGCTCTTTGAGCGTAACAAACGAACCACGAAATTACACGAAGAGTCCGAAGAAACTAAAGTCACGAAAACACCTCGATCACTTTTTCAATCGCTTCCGCCAACACGTCGACTTCTGCTTTCGTATTATAGAAAGCGAACGAGGCGCGTGCGGTTGCGGGAATTTTGAAGCGCTGCATTACCGGCTGTGCGCAATGATGGCCGGCGCGAATGGCGATGCCCTGCTAATCCAGGATCGTCCCAATGTCGTGCGGATGAACGTTGTCGATCGTAAATGACAGCACGCTCAACTTCTCGCGCGCCGTGCCGATGACGCGGACACCTTCGATCGCAGCCAGCCGTCGCGTCGCGTATTCCAGCAGTTCGTGTTCGTAGAGGGCAGCTTTCTCACGGCCTATAATGTTGAGGTAGTCAATCGCCGCGCCCAAACCGATCTGTGAAGCGATCGCCGGGGTGCCAGCCTCGAACTTGTTCGGCAGATCCGCGTAAATCGTTTTCTCAAACGTCACGCTTTTGATCATGTCGCCACCGCCCTGGAAAGGATTCATCGTGTAAAGCAAACGAGCCTTACCATACACCACGCCGCTGCCGGTCGGCGCAAACATCTTGTGACCGGAAAAAGTGTAGAAGTCACAATCCAAATCCTGAACATCGATGCGGCCGTGCGGCGCTTGCTGGGCGCCGTCGATCAAAACCGGCACACCGTATTTATGGGCGCGTTCAATGATCTCTTTGACCGGATTGATTGTTCCCAGCGCGTTCGAAACGTGGGCCACGGCCACGAATTTTGTTCTTTCGTTCAGTAAAGCGTCGTATTCGTCCATCAATAGTTCGCCGGCGTCATTCATCGGAATCACCCGAAGTTTCGCGCCCTTCTCTTCACAGAGCATCTGCCACGGGACGATGTTGGCGTGATGCTCCATCGCGGAAATAATTATCTCGTCGCCGGCCCCGATGAATTTGCGGCCGTAACCATGCATAACCAGATTGATGCCTTCGGTTGCGCCGCGCACAAAGATGCATTCCTTCGCTTCGGGCGCATTGATAAACCGCTTGACTTTTTCCCGCGCGCCTTCGTAGGCGGTCGTCGCTTTCATGCTGAGATAGTGCACGCCGCGATGAATGTTCGAATGTTCCTGCTCGATGTATTGCGCGCCGCGCTCAATCACCATCATCGGGACTTGCGAGGACGCGGCATTGTCGAGATAGACCAGCGGCTTGCCGTTGACGGTCTGGCGCAATACGGGAAAGTCTTTGCGTATACGTTCAACGTCCCAGCCGTCGCGGGGTTTGGGAAGTATCGGAACTAATTCTTGCTTGCTGGTCGCCATTGCTTCACATCGCCGACATGAGCGTCATCTGCGCTGGCGCGAGAGTTCGCTCAAAAGGATTCAAGACGAGTCCGAGTTCCTCGAGCGTGACTATCCCGAGCAGCGCTGCGTCTCGTTCCTCGCCTAGAATCACCGGCGTGTGGCCGTCACCCTGCGGCAAGGTGATGCGACACTCTGAGATATTTCGCTGCACTTCTGTGCCGTCAGCCAAAACAAACCGCATGCTGCGCTTAGGTTCGAGGCCGATCTCCTTCCAGACTGTGTTCGGCAATAAGGTATATCTCGCGCCGCTATCTATGAGAAATTTGGCTGTGGCTTCACCCTTTGGCCCGGCGACGGTCCCCTCGATATACGTGATCCCCATCAGTTTGACCTCACAAACTCGTATGGAGCCGGTTCAAAACGGCTTCATCCAGCTCGCGCTTGATCGAATCGATCTTTATTCTTTCAATCACTTCTTCCGCAAAGCCGTAGGTCAGCATGTTGTTTGCCAGCGAGGGATTGATCCCGCGACTTTCAAGATAGAACAGCTCGTCGTCATCAAGCTGGCCGACCGCGGCTCCGTGCGTGCATTTCACGTCATCGGCATAGATTTCCAATTGCGGCTTGGTATCGATCTGCGCTTCGCTCGAAAGCAACAGATTTTTGTTGGTTTGCTGCGCATCCGTTTGTTGCGCGCCATGGCGAACAAAAACCTTGCCGTTGAAAACCGCGCGCGACTTGCCATCCAAAATTCCTTTGTAAAGCTGGCGGCTGGTGCAATGCGGCTGCCGATGATCGATTACCGAATGCGTATCTGTGTGTTGGCTGCCATCGACCATATAGAGACCGTCGACAGAGCAACTCGCGCCTTCATGATCCATCGTGACCTTGATATCGTGACGCGACAGCGCCGCACCGAAATTGATCGTCGTCGTATCGTAGCCCGCGTTCCGACCAAGATCCGCCCTGGTCTTCGCGATGTGCGAAGCGCCGGCGCTTTCACGCTGCACTTTGTAATGCTGAACCCGCGCGCCCTCGTCGAGTACTAAATCGACAATCGCATTCGTGAGATAAATGCCCTCAGCAGTAGCGCGGTAGCTTTCAATAATCGTTGCCGCACTGTTTTTTTTGCCCACGATCAGAACGCGAGGAAACACAGCGGCAGGTGCTCCCGCCTTAACTGGTTCGCTGACAAATTGAAGTTGAATCGGAGTTCTCAGGTTTAGTCCGCGCGGAATGCTGATGAAAAGACCGCCGGCGAACAGGGCGATATTCAGTAGTTCAAAGCCATTATTGTCACTATTGGCATTCCGTTCGAGACTTTCGCGAATCACGGTTTCGTATTCACTGATTTGCAGCGCATCGTTCAGGTCCAGGGCTACAACGCCGGACAGCCCTTTGCACGACGAAAGGTCCTCGCGAAAGATTCCATTGACAAAAACGAAGGCGCTGTCGCGCGTTTCTTCATAAATAAATGGCGCCAACCCGTTGCGCTTCGACAGTGCGGTCCCATTGGAATTCACCACCGGCGTAAATTTCGTTCTCATAATCGGCGCTACGTTCGTATACTTCCACTCTTCCTGCTCAACGCCCGGAAATCCGACCCCTTCGAACTGATCGAACGAACGCCCACGCAACGCACGGAGCCACGAGGGCTCGCCGGAAACCTTCGTCAGCTCGCGCAAGGCAGAGCGGTAAGCGCTATTTTCGTTTGCTATTTCAGTGACCATGGTTAACTCGCCGCCGGCGCGGCAGTGTTCTTAGCGTTGCCGTTCTTCAGCCAGTCGTAACCCCGCTCTTCCAACTCGAGCGCCAATTCCTTGCCGCCTTCTTTGACAATCCGTCCCGCCGAGAGTACGTGTACAAAATCCGGGACGATGTAATTGAGCAACCGCTGATAATGTGTGACGACGATGACCGCTTTTTCCGGATCGTGAAGCTTGTTCACACCTTCAGCAACGATGCGCAACGCATCGATGTCGAGACCTGAATCCGTTTCATCCAACACCGAGAGTTTCGGATCGAGCACCGCCATTTGCAGGATTTCGTTGCGCTTCTTTTCACCGCCGGAAAATCCTTCGTTGACTGAACGCGTCATGAAACTCGCATCCATCTCTACAAGCTTTGCTTTTTCCTTCAAATAGTCCTTGAACTCGAGCGGGTCCAGTTCCTCCTGGCCGAGATGTTTTTGCTTTTCGTTGTACGCGAGCCTGAGGAACTGGGCGTTCGAAACGCCGGGCACCTCGACGGGATATTGAAAGGCCATAAAGACGCCTTCGCGCGCGCGTTCATCGGGCGACATTTCCAAAAGATTCTTGCCGTAGTAGATAACTTCGCCGCCCGTCACTTCGTACGACGGGTGCCCCGCGAGCACCTTTGCCAGAGTGGATTTACCCGAACCGTTCGGGCCCATGATCGCGTGAACTTCGCCCTTATTAACTTTCAGGTTAATGCCTTTCAGAATTTCGTTGCCATCAACCGATGCATGTAAGTTTCGTATCTCTAACATTAAATAAACTCCAAAAAGATGGTCTTTCGATTTTGGTCTTTGAAATCAGCCGGTCGACATCCAAAGACCCAAGGCCAAAGACCCAAGACCATCCTTATCCGACTGCGCCTTCCAATTTCAGTCCCAACAGCCGCGTCGCCTCGACTGCAAACTCCATCGGAAGCTGCAGAAACACGTCTTTGCAAAATCCGTTAATGATGAGTGAAACCGCATCTTCCTGCGAGATGCCGCGCTGCATCAGATAGAACAACTGCTCTTCGCTAATCTTGGAAGTCGATGCTTCGTGCTCGACACGCGAAGTGTTATTCATGACTTCGATATAGGGAAAAGTATTCGCGCTGCAGTTCGCGCCAATCAGCATCGAATCGCACTGCGTATAGTTGCGCGCGTTCTCGGCCTTCGG
>QHXH01000038.1 GCA_003222855.1 Acidobacteriota bacterium | reverse complement strand
GTTACGTCCGGCGCACTTGCCACGCTTGGTCACGAAGTTGTAAATCCCGCCTTTGCCGTCTTCGTCGCCCGCATACCAGTTCTGCACCGTCGAATATTTGATCTCGGCGTCGTCGAGCGCTACCAACTCGACCACCGCGGCGTGCAACTGATTGCGATCGAATTTCGGCGCGGTACAGCCCTCGAGGTATGAAACGTAGGCGCCCTCTTCGGCAACGATCAGGGTTCGCTCAAATTGTCCCGACTCGGAAT
>QHXH01000774.1:1532-2692 GCA_003222855.1 Acidobacteriota bacterium | reverse complement strand
CGGCGCGGCGCGATCGCCGCGGCGACACGCCGCAGCGCGGCGTCCCTACCAGTACGCTTTTGAACTCCAGCGGTCGCAGCGCTACTTTATTCACGCATAATGACCAGGGACGATTTCGATTACGCGATTGAAAACACGCACGTGATTGTCGCGCCCGAGCGACAGATTGCGACCTTCGGCAGCACGAGTTTCAATTTTTATTTGATCTCGGAGTTCATGGACAGCGTCGATCAGGTGCGGATTCGGAATGGGAAAGTTCACGCTGAGCGTCCACAGATTCTCACGCCGGAACATTATTGCCGGCTGTTACTCGAAGGCTTCGGGGAAAAGGCGGAGCAATACGTCGAGCAACTACGGGAACGCGCCCGAAGCATGGCGGTGCTTCGCTATGGCTTTCAATTCCGAAAAACCGATCTGAGCGAGCAGACGTTCCGTGATTCAATGGACGCGGTCATTAATCGCACGAAGCGCAAGGTTGAAACGGCAAACGAACCGCTCAGCGCAGTTATTCAGGGCGTGGATGACGCCTGGGAAGTTTGCCTGCTCAAGTTCACCATCGACCTGGTGGAGCGCTCCTCTGGTGGCAATCTCGGCGATTTTCGAAAGCGCGGCTTAGTTTAGTGCATTGACAAATTTTTGCGGATAAACGCGCCGGCGCTGGTGAGCGCGCGTCGACTGGACTCAAGCTGAGCGTTCCACAGATGCCAGGCATGGATCATGTGCGGCCAAATTTCCAAAGTCACTGGAACGTCTGCCGCACCTGCCGCGCTCGCAAAGCGAGTGGCGTCGTCGAGTAGCGTTTCGGCAGAACCCACCTGGATCAGTACTGGAGGAAAGCTCCTGAGATTGCTATAGATAGGAGAAATCCGCGGGTCCTTTCTGTCCATTGCAGCGGGCAGATACGCGTCAGCCAATTCATTCAAATACTCCTTATGAATGATTGGATCTACTGCGTCCTTGGTGGCAAACGTCGAACCAGACATGGTCAGATCCGTCCAAGGTGATATCAGCCACGCGCACGCTGGAAGTTCCTCGTTTGCATCGCGCAGTTGATTGATCAACGCAACCGATAGCCCGGCGCCGGCGCTGTCGCCACCGATCGCGATATGCGCAGCCGGAATATCTTGATTGCGCAGAAAACGCCACGCTGTCAGCGCGTC
>QHXH01000774.1:0-1492 GCA_003222855.1 Acidobacteriota bacterium | reverse complement strand
CCTCAGTCACCAAACGGCGATGGCTCAGGATCGAACCGGAACAGTAACCGCCACCATGAAAAAACATCAGGATTCGCGATGCATCGCTTCCAGGAACGATCGACCATTCTCCCTCGACGCCGTCGATGTCCGCAGTCTCAAGCTTCACGTCGTCAGCAACGGGCCAAACAGAACCGACTTCGTCGAGGCACTTCCGCCGCTCCGGCCATCCGACGGGCCGCGGCTTGGAATTTAGCAGCGCGCGGATAACGTCGATTTCGCTTTCAGCCATTGCGTTCTGGTGGTGTCAAGCCGTCGAGACGAATTTGTGATTTGAAGCGCGAACTTTCGGCTTTCGTGAACGCCCGCACCTTGGCATTCTGCCCGCTCAGGCCGCAAGTGAAAAATTATCTCCAGCTTAATCTCAGTTTACTCTACTGGATTTTGATTGCGCCGTTTACGGGGCAATTTTTTAAAATCGCACCGATCTTCCGGCAAATGGTTTTTATCGGCGTGCGCGCCGCGCCGATGGTAGCACTGACAGCGTTCAGTGTAGGAGTGACGCTGGCCATGCAGGCAGCTCATTCTCTCCAAAGCCTCGGTGCCGAGATGTACATTCCCGATCTGGTGATGATCACGCTTCTGCGCGAGATGGGACCAGTCCTGATCGCGGTCATCGTGATTGGCCGGAGCGGCTCTGCTGTTGCAGCTGAATTGGGGACCATGAAAGTGTCCGAGGAAATCGAGGCACTGGAGGTGATGGCGATCAACCCGGTCCAGTATCTGGTGGTGCCGCGTTTCATTGCCATGCTGGTGATGCTGCCGGCGCTTACCATCTTTGGAAATTACATCGGCATCCTCGGCGGCTGGGCAGTCTGCCGTTTTGCACTGAATTTCAATACCGCCGGCTATGTACTGCGCGCGCTGGAGAGCGCGGACACATGGGATTTGTATTCAGGAATGATCAAGAGCGCGGTTTTCGCGTGGATCATTATCACAATCGCGTGCAACGCGGGGCTCAATGTGGAAGGCGGCGCCGAAGGCGTCGGTCAGGCCACAACGGGTTCGGTCGTGCAAGCTTTGCTGGCAATGCTAGTGATGAATGCGGTATTAACCGGGATTTTCTTTTTCAGCGCATGAGCACCAACGCAGAAACCCTCATCGAGGTAGATCATCTCGTCCGGCGATTCGGTGATCGCGCAGTGCTCGATGATATCTCGTTCAACGTTCATCGAGGCGAGACGCTCGTCATTATGGGTGGCAGCGGTTGCGGCAAGAGCACATTGCTCCGGCACATGATTGGCTCCATGAAACCGACTTCGGGCACCGTGAAACTTTTTGGAGAAAAAATCACAGGAATGAAGGAGCGCGAGATTGAACGCGTGCGTCTGCGATTCGGAATGTTGTTCCAATCCGGCGCGCTGCTCGCGTCGCTCACGGTGGGTGAGAACATTGCGCTGCCACTTTTGCAACATACTGACAAGTCCGGCGATGAGATTGAAGAAATCGTGAA